>NZ_JBXMIS010000144.1:0-28396 GCF_057073975.1 Conyzicola sp.
CCCTTCATGGTTGGTGGACTAGACGTAGTAGTTGACCAGCGGAGCGGCGATGGTCGTGATCGTTCCGCTCGGGGCGTCGAGCGCGAGACGCACGAAGATGCGTGGTCCGCCCTCCCAGCCGGCCCACTCGGGATTGGGGTCGGCGACCGCATCCAGTTCCACCCAGGAGACGGTCACGTCCCAGACCTCGCTGTAGGACGTGCCGCCCGCGGCGGTCGCCGTTGCCGTGCTGTCGCCGACGCTGACGCCACCCGGTGCCTCGATGGCGACGCCGTTCACGATGGCCGCGCTCGTTGCGACCTCGTAGTCGGCGCCGAACGGGATGGATCCGCCGCCGATGTAGTCGATGATGGAGAAACCGGACCACGTGTAGATGACGCTCGGCCACCGGTGGTTGCCGCCCGCATCGTTCGAGATCACCGGCTCGCCGCCGAGCACCTCCGCGACGCGGGCCACCGCGCCGGCCGGGTCGGTCTGGTAGTCGAAGGTGTCGGTCACGACGCCCTCTGAGTCGGAGATGGTCCACGACGACCGAGCAATCACGATGAGCGCAGGCACCGGCTCCGTCTCCTCGATCACGACCTCGACGGTCGGTGTCGGTGTCGGACTGGATGACGCCCCTGGCGTCGGCGCCGGCGTCGGTGTGCACGCGGCGAGCGTCGCAAGCACGGCGATGGCCAGCAGCGGGGTCATGATGCGCATTGGTGCCTCTCGGTTGGCTGTGGTGGGGTGTTCACGACCACGACGCACCGATACGGCCGGCAGGTTGACACGTTGTCGGAGATTTTCACCACTCCAGAGCCCGAATCGGCAGTGTCACCGGAAGGGGAGGCCTCGGGCTGGTTATAGACTGGCAAAGATCCAGTCCGTGTCATCCGAGAGGTCGCAGGTGCGCTCTAACCGCAGGTCCCGTTGGGCCAAATGGGCCGCTATCCCCATGGGTGTGGCAATCGCTATGGTGCTTGCGGGGTGTACGCAGGAGCAGCTTCAGGGCTGGCTCCCGGGCGATCCCGAGACCACCAACCACACCGGAACCATCATCGGTCTCTGGACTACCTCGTGGATCGTCCTCCTCGTCGTCGGCCTCATCACGTGGGGGCTCGTCATCTGGGCCGCCGTGGTCTACCGCCGACGCAAGGGCCAGTCGGCGCTGCCGGTGCAGCTGCGCTACAACATGCCGGTCGAGATCTTCTACACGATCGTTCCGCTCA
This sequence comes from Conyzicola sp., assembly GCF_057073975.1. Classification (NCBI taxonomy): domain Bacteria; kingdom Bacillati; phylum Actinomycetota; class Actinomycetes; order Micrococcales; family Microbacteriaceae; genus Conyzicola; species Conyzicola sp. The sequence goes on from NZ_JBXMIS010000144.1 coordinate 1,212, forward strand.
TCCTCGTGCTCGGCTTCTTCGCCTTCACCGCGCGTGACCAGGCCGCGATCGAGAGCGACCCTGGCAACCCAGACGTCACGATCGAGGTCTACGGAAAGCGCTGGGGCTGGGACTTCAACTACACGTCAGACGACGTCTACTTCCAGGGCATCCAGGCACAGGTCGTCGAGGACGCCGATGGCGCCGTCGACCAGGACCAGCTGCCGGTGCTCTACCTGCCGGTCGACAAGAAGGTGGAGATCGACATCAAGTCGCGCGATGTCATCCACTCGTTCTGGGTCATCGACTTCCTCTACAAGAAGGACATGGTTCCCGGCAAGACCAACCACATGTACTTCACTCCGACCAAGGAGGGCACCTACCAGGGCAAGTGCGCAGAGCTGTGCGGCGAGTACCACTCGCTCATGCTGTTCACGGTCAAGGTGGTCTCGCAGGAGGAGTACGACGCCTATATCGACGGCCTGCGTGCCGGCGGGTTCACGGGCAGCGTCGATGACAGCTTCAACACGAACACGAACCTGCCCGGTACCGGTGCACGGGTGGAAGAGGAAAGCGAATGACCTCCGCAACAATCGGCTACGGCCGCACCAGGGTCGAGAGCAAAGGCAACGTGCTCGTCAAGTGGATAACGTCGACCGACCACAAGGTCATCGGCTACATGTACCTGATCAGCTCTTTCGTATACTTCTGCATCGGCGGAGTCATGGCGCTGATCATCCGCGCCCAGCTGTTCGCACCGGGCCTCGAGATCGTGCAGACGCGTGAGCAGTACAACCAGCTCTTCACGATGCACGGCACGATCATGCTGCTCATGTTCGCGACCCCGCTCTTCGCCGGCTTCGCGAACGTGCTCATGCCGCTGCAGATCGGCGCACCCGACGTCGCCTTCCCGCGACTGAACGCCTTCGCATACTGGCTCTACAGCTTCGGCAGCCTCACCGCCGTCGCCGGGTTCCTCACCCCGCAGGGTGCAGCGAGCTTCGGATGGTTCGCCTATGCCCCGCTTTCGAGTACGACGTTCTCACCGGGCCTGGGAGGCAATCTCTGGGTGTTCGGACTCGCGCTCAGCGGCTTCGGCACTATCCTCGGCGCCGTCAACTTCATCACCACGATCATCACGATGCGTGCACCCGGCATGACCATGTTCCGCATGCCGATCTTCACCTGGAACACCCTTGTGACCTCGATCCTCGTGCTCATGGCGTTCCCCGTGCTCGCCGCTGCGCTGTTCGCCCTTGGAGCCGATCGCGTGTTCGGGGCCCATATCTACGACCCGGCCAATGGTGGCGCCATTCTCTGGCAGCACCTGTTCTGGTTCTTCGGGCATCCGGAGGTCTACATCATCGCGCTGCCGTTCTTCGGCATCATCTCCGAGGTGCTGCCGGTCTTCAGTCGCAAGCCGATCTTCGGGTACAAGACGCTCATCTACGCGACGATCGCTATCGCGGCCCTCTCGGTCACCGTCTGGGCGCACCACATGTACGTCACGGGCTCCGTGCTCCTGCCCTTCTTCGCTCTCATGACGATGCTCATCGCGGTACCAACCGGCGTGAAGATCTTCAACTGGATCGGCACGATGTGGCGGGGTTCCGTCACGTTCGAGTCGCCGATGCTCTGGGCGATCGGATTCCTCATCACGTTCACGTTCGGTGGCCTCACGGGCGTCATCCTGGCTTCACCGCCACTCGACTTCCACGTGTCCGACTCCTACTTCGTCGTGGCGCACTTCCACTACGTCGTGTTCGGCACCGTTGTCTTCGCGATGTTCAGCGGGTTCTACTTCTGGTGGCCCAAGTGGACGGGCAAGATGCTCAACGACCGACTCGGCAAGGTGCACTTCTGGCTGCTGTTCATCGGCTTCCACACGACATTCCTCATCCAGCACTGGATCGGCGTCGTCGGCCTTCCGCGCCGCTACTACAGCTACCTGCCAGAGGACGGCGTGACGTGGATGAACCAGGTCTCGACTATCGGTGCGGCGATCCTCGGTCTGTCGATGGTTCCGTTCTTCTTCAACGTGTTCATCACCGCTCGTACCGCGCCGAAGGTCACCGTCGACGACCCGTGGGGCTTCTCGCGCTCGCTCGAGTGGGCGACCTCGTGCCCGCCGCCACGGCACAACTTCACGTCGATCCCGCGTATCCGCTCCGAGGCGCCCGCGTTCGACCTCAACCACCCCGAAGCACCCATGCCGATCGGAATCGGTCCGGCGAAGGATGCCCCCGATGCCCCGGTCTACGACCTGGCCGATGAGGAGGTCAAGTCATGAGAGCCAACGCGGTCCTCTTCCTGATCCTCGCGATCTTCTTCGCACTCGCTGCTGCGGTCTACGCGTTCTGGTCGGCTGTCGATCCGGCACACATCGTCGACAACTACGAGGGGATCGACTGGGTCGGCACGCTCGGCATTGCTCTCAGCGGCGTGCTCTCTGCCCTCATCTCCTTCTACCTGGGTCGAGTGCACAAGGGGCAGGGCGGCGAGCTGCCAGAGGACCGCGGCGATGCCCTCATCGACGATGGCGACGCAGAGCAGGGCTTCTTCAGCCCGTGGAGTTGGTGGCCGGTGATGCTCGCAGGCAGCGCCGCGCTCGTGTTCATCGGCGTCGCAGCGGGCTTCTGGATCGCCTTCATCGGCGCGGCGGTGCTCGTCGTGAGCCTGGTCGGCTGGCAGTACGAGTACTACCGCGGCTACTTCGCGCACTGATCTGCTGCAGTTCTCAGGAAGGGTCCCGGCTTCGGCTGGGGCCCTTCTTCTTGTTCTGGCCAGCTAGCGTGCGCGCCACGCGGTCACGTCGACCTCGGCCGTGACGGGGCCGCGCGGCCAGCCGCTGAAGGGACCGTCCGTGGAGCGGGTGTGGTGGCCGCTGGGGCCCATTGCCGCAAGGGTCGCTGCCGATGCCGCATCCAGGTCCATCATGAAGCGCACAGCGGTAAGAGCCGTTCGCTCGAAGGACGGCGCGAGGGTCGCCGACAGCGCGTCGAGTTTGTCCTCCTGCATGCCGATGACGAGACCGGCCTCACACAGCTCTGCGAGGTGTCCTGGGCCGGGAGTCACGACAAGGAGCGAGCCGTCACGGCGAAGCACCCGCGCGAACTCCGCGGCATTGCGAGGAGCAAAGATGCACAGGATGACATCGGCGCGGTCTGAGCGCACCGGCAGAGGCTTCCAGGTGTCGGCGACGAGGCCGGGGGAGTTGGCCGTGGCGACGGAGAAGGCCACGGCGGGGCTCGACGCGTCCAGCGCGAACCCGTGTCGATCGGTGCGAGCGGAGAGCACGTGAGCCAGGTAATGGCCCGTGCCGCTGCCAGCGTCGAGCACGTGCACCGATGGCGATGGGGGAATGGATGCCGCCACGGCATCCATGATCGGCTGGTAGTGCCCGAGGTCGAGAAACCGTGCACGCGCCGCGAGGATCTCGCGAGTGTCACCGCTGATTCCCGCGGAAGGGTCGATCGCGCTCAGGTAGCCACGACGGTTGGCATCGAAACGATGCCCGGCCGCACAGCCGAGCACGAGCCCACCGAGAGGCTCGAGCGGCTGCTCCGCACCATCGCGCCGACGGCACGCGGGGCAGAGCAGCCAGCTCGCCAGGTCGCCCATGATGGGCGACGGGTGGCTAGTGCTGATCGCCGTGTGAGGCTTCGATCTCGGCCTTGGTGACGGGGGAGATGCGATCCTCGAAGAACCAGCGGGACGCAACGGCGCGAAGGCGCTGGTTGACGGTGATCTTGCCGTTGGCGTTCGGGCGGATCATGAGCGGCTCGTACTCGTTGAAGCTCGTGAGCCTCCACCGCTCGTGCTCGCTGAGCTGCTCGTGCACCTCGATGTACTCGCCGCCGGGCAGGCGCACGATACGACCGGACTCGAAGCCGTGGAGCGCGATCTCGCGATCCTTCTTCATGAGGCCAATGCAGACGCGCTTGGTGACTATGAAGGCGACGATCGGAGCGATGATCAGCAGCAGCTGGCAGCTGAGGATGACGCCCTCGATCGTGAGCTTGAAGTGCGTGGCGATGAGGTCGGAGCTCGCGGCCGCCCACAGCACCGCGTAGAACACGACGCCGGCGGCGCCGATCGCGGTACGGGTCGGCACGTTGCGCGGACGGTCGAGGATGTGGTGCTCGCGCTTGTCGCCCGTGACCCACGCCTCGATGAACGGGTAGAACGCCACAGCAGCGAGGAAGATCGGCAGCACGAGCAGCGGCAGCATGATGCCCATGGGGATCGTGAAGCCGCCGACGATGATGTCGAGGTTCGACGGGGCGAGTCGCAGCGCGCCATCGGCGAAGCCGATGTACCAGTCCGGCTGCGTGCCGGCGGAGACAGGGGACGGGTCGTACGGTCCGTAGTTCCAGATCGGGTTGATTGTGAACGTCGCGGAGATCAGCATGATGACACCGAAGACGATGAAGAAGAACCCGCCAGCCTTCGCGGCGAAGACCGGCATGACAGGAACACCGACGACGTTGTCGTTCGTGCGGCCAGGGCCGGCGAACTGGGTGTGCTTGTTGATGACAAGCAGCAGCAGGTGAACGCCGAGGGCTGCGATGAGGATCGCCGGCAGCAGCAGGATGTGCACGGTGAAGAAGCGAGGAACGACCTCTGTTCCGGGGAACTCGCCGCCGAACAGGAGGTAGGAGATCCAGGTTCCCGCGATCGGGATCGCCTTGACCATGCCGTCGATGATGCGAAGGCCGTTGCCGGAGAGCAGGTCGTCTGGCAGCGAGTAGCCGGTGAATCCCTCAGCCATGGCGAGGATGAAGAGCACGAAGCCGATGAACCAGTTGAGCTCACGCGGCTTGCGGAACGCACCGGTGAAGAAGATGCGGAGCATGTGCAGGCCGATGGATGCGATGAACAGCAGTGCTGCCCAGTGGTGCACCTGGCGCATGAGCAGTCCGCCGCGGATGTCGAAGGTGATGTCGAGTGACGAGGCGTAGGCCGCAGACATCTCGATGCCCTTGAGCGGAACGTAGGAGCCCTCGTAGTGCACCTCGGTCATCGACGGCTCGAAGAAGAACGTGAGGAAGGTGCCGGAGAGCAGAATGACGACGAAGCTGTAGAGCGCCACCTCGCCGAGCATGAACGACCAGTGATCGGGGAAGATCTTGCGGCCGACCTCGCGCACGAGGCCGGAGATGCTGGTGCGCTCGTCGATGTAGTTCGCCGCGGCGTTGGTGAAGCGCATGCCAGCGTTGGGAGCTGGCGTGACGGAGTCGGTCTTCTCAGGTGCTGTGGTGCTCATCAGTTGTTCTCACGATCCCAGAAGCTCGGGCCGACTGGCTCGAGGAAGTCGCTCTTGGCGACGAGGTAGCCCTCAGCATCGATAGTGATCGGCAGCTGGGGCAGGGGGCGGCTTGCCGGACCGAAGATGACGCGGGCGCCATCCGAGACGTCGAACTGCGACTGGTGGCACGGGCAGAGCAGGTGGTGCGTCTGCTGCTCGTACAGGGCCACCGGGCAGCCGACATGGGTGCAGATCTTGGAGTACGCGACGATGCCGTCGTACGACCAGTCCTTCTTCTCGTCGGACTCCTTGAGGTCTTCCGGGCGCAGGCGCATGACGAGCACGGCCGCCTTCGCCTTCTCCTCGAGGTACTCCTCGTGGTCGATCAGGTTCTCGGGGATCACGTGGAAGGCGGAGCCGTAGGTGACGTCGGAGGCCTTGATGGGGGTTCCGGACGGGTCGCGGGTGAGGCGCACATCCTTCTTCCACAGCGTGTGGCGCAGCAGGTCGTTAGGCTCGGCGGCCGGCGCGAGGTCGCGGAACAGCACAACCGCGGGGATGGGCGTCAGGGCGATGGCACCGATGAGGCTGTTGCGAACGAGGGCGCGGCGGGTGAAGCCCGACTCCTTGTTGCCGAGGGTGAAGACGGCGGCCGCCTTCTCGCGGGTGGCCTCTGTGCCACGGGTACCGTGGCGCATCTCGGTGAGCTCTACATCGCTCATGAGCGCCTTGGCCCAGTGCACAGCACCGATTCCGATGCCGAGAAGGCCGAGCGAGATCGCAAGGCCGAGGCTGAGGGTGCTGATGCGCACGGATGCGACCGGTGCATCCGCGGTGATCGGGAAGAGCACGTAGAACACGACGGCGAGGATGCTGCCGATGATCGAGAGGAAGAAGAAACCGGAGACGCGACGCTCGGCGAGGCGCTCCTTCTTCGGGTCGAGATCGGTGACGCGCAGGCGGTGCTCTGGCTCTCCCGGGTTTACCAGGCCGGTGTCGATGCTGGATGCGGTCCCCGCGGATGTGGGTGCGATCCTCTCGACAGCGGTGCCAGCAGCAGTGCTGCCGTTGTCGTCTGCCATTGTCTTCCCTTCAGCTTTTCTGCTGGTTGTTCGTAGTGCTTGTCGACTGCGTTTGCCCCGAGACGGGACTGCTCTAGTTGGAGCGGGCGGTGAGCCACACGGTGATGGCGACGATCGCTCCGAGTCCGAAGATCCAGATGAAGAGTCCCTCGGATACCGGGCCCAGGTTGCCGAGATCGAACCCACCGGGTGACGGGTTCTCGTCAAGGAACTTCAGGTACGTGATGATGTCGGCCTTGTCGTCGGCCGTCAGGTTGAGGTCGCTGAAGACCGGCATGTTCTGGGGCCCCGTGACCATGGCCTCGTAGATGTGTGCCTCTGTGACGCCCTTGAGCGAGGGGGCGTACTTGCCCTCGGTGAGAGCGCCACCGGCGCCGGCCACGTTGTGGCACATGGCGCAGTTGATGCGGAACAGCTCTGCTCCGGCAGCGGCGTCGCCGTTGGCCTGCAGGTACTCCTCGCTGGGGATGGCCGGGCCGGGGGAGACGGACGCGACATACGTGGCGAGCGCGGCGACCTGCTCCTCGGTGAACTGCACCGGCTTGACCTCGGCCTGCGGGCCGCTCGCCGCGGCAGGCATGCGCCCGGTGCCGACCTGGAAGTCGACGGATGCCGCGCCGACGCCGATGAGGGTCGGACCCTCCGACGTGCCCTGCAGGTTGAGGCCGTGGCACGTCGCGCAGTTGGCGGCGAAGAGCTTCTGGCCCTCGTCGACCTGCGCCTCGATCGCCGCGGTGCTCTCTGCTGCCGCACTCGTCGTGGCCAGGGCGTACACGCCTCCGGTGCTGAGGAGTCCGATGGTGATGAGCGCGATGCTCGCGAGGGGGTGACGGCGACCCTGTGCCCGGGGTGCGCGTGCGGGTCGTTCGACCTTGTTCGCCATTATGGGTGCGTTTCCGATTCTTACTTGAGGACGTAGATGATCAGGAAGAGGCCGATCCAGACAACATCGACGAAGTGCCAGTAGTACGACACGACGATGGCGCTGGTCGCCTCCTTGTGACCGAAGTTCTTGACGCTGTAGGCGCGGCCGATGACGAGGAGGAACGCGATGAGGCCGCCGGTGACGTGGAGGCCGTGGAAGCCCGTGGTCAGGTAGAACGCGGAAGCGTAGGACGTCGAGTCGAGGGTAACGCCCTCGCCGGCGAGCGTGGCGTACTCGAAGATCTGGCCGATGACGAAGATCGCGCCCATGACGTACGTCACGAAGAACCACTCGACCATGCCCCACTGGCGCGGATTCCAGCTCGTGCGGCGGTGCTGCAGCCGCTCGGCGGCGAACACGCCGAACTGGCAGGTGAAGGAGGAGGCGACGAGGACGGCCGTGTTGACGCCGGAGAACGGGATGTTCAGGAGCGACGACTCCGATGCCCACAGCTCTGGAGACGTGGAGCGCAGCGTGAAGTAGATCGCGAAGAGGCCAGCGAAGAACATGACCTCACTGCCGAGCCAGACGATCGTGCCGACGGCAACCACGTTCGGACGATTGATCGTGGGGGCTCCGACGGAGCGAGTAAGTGAGGTCGTAGTCACGTCTCCATTATGTCTCATGCGCGGGAGTGCTTTGGCGTTTCGGGGGTGCATGAGCGCGTGTCCAGTACGATTTCGACCATGCCCGCCGCACCGACCTGGCCACGTCTGCTGGAAACCCTCATCGAGGGCTCCGACCTCTCGATTAGCGAGTCGAGCTGGGCCATGCGCCAGGTCATGGCGGGGGAGGCAACTCCTGCCCAGCTGGCCGGTCTCCTCGTCGCCCTCCGGATCAAGGGGGAGACGGTCGACGAGATCGTCGGCTTCCGCGACGCGGTGCTGGAGAACGCCGTGCCGCTGGATGTCAGCGCCGATGTTCTCGACATCGTCGGCACGGGAGGCGACCCCTTCGGTGCCGTGCTCAACATCTCCTCCGCTGCATCCGTGATCGCGGCGGCCACGGGCATTCCCGTCGTCAAGCACGGCAACCGCGGTGCGAGCTCTGCGTCGGGGGCATCCGATGTGCTCTCAGAGCTCGGCGTGGATCTCGCCCTGCCTCCCGAGCGTGTCGCGTCCGTTCTCGACGAGGTCGGCATCACCTTTGTCTTCGCGGCGCAGTTCCACCCGGGTTTCCGTCACGCCGGACCGACCCGCAAGGAGCTCGGCGTCTCTACGCTGTTCAACATCCTCGGGCCGCTCTGCAACCCGGCCCGCCCAGAGGCGTCCGCGGTCGGTGTGTCGTCTCTTGAGCGGGTTCCCCTCGTCGTCGGCGTCTTTCAGACCCGCGGCGCGACAGCCCTCGTCTACCGCGGCGACGACGGAATCGACAAGCTCACGACGACCGGTCACAGCCACATCTGGGAGGTCTCGCGCGGCTCCGTTACCGAGCACGATATCAACCCGACGGAGCTCGGTATCCCGCGGTCGCGCATCGAGGACCTGCTTGGGCGCGATCCGGCGCACAACGCCGGCGTCATCCGGTCGGTGCTGGCAGGAGAGGCCGGGCCGGTTCGCGACGTCATCCTGCTCAACGCCGCGGCCGGACTGGTTGCCTGGGATCTCAAGGAGGACCCGGAGCAGCTGCGACGTCCGATCATCGACCGGCTTCGCGAGAAGCTCGAGGTTGCAGCCGACGCGGTCGACTCCGGTGCCGCCGCAGCGAAGCTCGAGGCGTGGGTGGCAGCTACTCGATCCAGCCAAGCGTCTTCGTGACGGCCTTCTTCCAGGTGGCGAGCAGGGCGGCGCGCTCCTCCTCGTCGATCTGCGGCTCCCAGCGCTGCTGCTCCTGCCAGCGGTCGGCAAGGTCGTCGGTGTCCTTCCAGAAGCCGACCGCGAGCCCGGCTGCGTAGGCGGCACCGAGCGCCGTCGTCTCTGCGACAACGGGTCGAACGACGGGCACGCCGAGGATGTCGGCCCGGAACTGCATGAGCAGCCCGTTCTCGATCATGCCCCCGTCAACGCGCAGCTCCTCGAGCGGAATGCCCGTGTCCGCGTTGACCGCGTCGAGCACCTCGCGGGTCTGGAAGGCCGTCGCCTCGAGGGCGGCGCGCGCGAGGTGGGCCTTCGTCACGAAGCGGGTGAGGCCGACGATGACCCCGCGGGCATCCGATCGCCAGTGCGGCGCGAACAGACCAGAGAATGCGGGAACGATGTACGCGCCGCCGTTGTCGTCGACGCTCGCGGCGAGCGCCTCGACCTCCGAGGCGTTCTTGATGATGCCGAGGTTGTCGCGAAGCCACTGGATGAGGGAACCGGTGACGGCGATCGACCCCTCGAGCGCGTAGACGGCCGGTGCCTCGCCGAGCCGGTAGGCGACGGTCGTGATGAGGCCGTTGTCGGAGTGGACGATCTCCTCCCCGGTGTTGACTATGAGGAAGTTTCCGGTTCCGTAGGTGTTCTTCGCCCCGCCCGTGTGGAAGGCTGCCTGGCCGAAGGTCGCCGCCTGCTGGTCGCCGAGAATGCCCGCAATGGGCACCTCGCGCAGCACGCTCGAGCTCTCGACGGTGCCGTAGACCTCGCTGGAGCTCGCGATGCGGGGGAGGAGGGAGCGGGGGATGTCGAATGCCGCCAGCAGCTCGTCGTCCCAGTCGAGCGTCTCGAGGTTCATCAGCAGGGTGCGGGAGGCGTTGGTGACGTCCGTCACGTGCACGCCGCCATCCTCGCCGCCGGTGAGGTTCCAGGTCACCCACGTGTCGATCGTGCCGAACAGCAGCTCGCCGTTCTCGGCGCGTTCACGGGCGCCCTCGACGTTCTCGAGCATCCATACGATCTTGGTCGCCGCGAAGTAGGTGCTGAGAGGCAGGCCGGTGACGTGGCTGAAGCGGTTGACGCCTCCGTCTGCGGCGAGGCGGTCGACGATTGGCTGCGTGCGGGTGTCCTGCCACACGATGGCGTTGGCGATGGGCACTCCTGTCGCCCTGTCCCAGATCACGGTCGTCTCGCGCTGGTTGGTGATGCCGACCGCCGCAACGTCGTGGCGCGTGATGTCGGCCTTCGACAGCGCGAGGCCGATGACCTCGCGAGTGTTCGTCCAGATTTCGGCGGCATCATGCTCGACCCAGCCTGCCTTCGGCAGCTTCTGCTCGTGCTCGAGCTGCCCGACGGAGACGACGGAGCCGGCGTGGTCGAAGACGATCGCGCGAGTGCTGGTCGTTCCCTGGTCGATGGCGACGACGTGCTTCGGCACTATGGCTCCTGAATCTCAAGGGTGTAGGTGAAGTCTCTGCTCTCGCCGACGGCGAGCAGCTCGATCTCGGGAAGGTCGACGATGTCGCCGTCGAAGTCTGCGGTCGCGGGGTAGCCAGACCACGGCTCAAGGCAGACGAAGTCGCCGGCCATTGGCTTGCTCCAGATGCCGAAGCGCGGAAAGTCGCCGAAGTGCATGGTGATGCTCGGTGCGCCTGGCGCCGCATACGTTGCGGAGCGGGGAACAAGGTCGTCGAACAGCATGGCATCGCGAGCGAACTGCTCTCGATCGAGCACGAGCGTGCCGTCAACGGCAGGGGAATCGAGACGGCCGGGCAGCAGTCCGTTGACCGCCTGGCGCATTGTCGACCCGCCCGTGTGCCAGCTGACCGTGTGCGTTGCGCCGGAAACGGATCCGGGCAGCGGCCACGCGAAGGCCGGATGCGCTCCGAGGAGGAAGGGCAGGGGCTCTGAACCGCTGTTGATGACACGATGACGAACCGTCAGGCTGGCACCCTCGACCGTGTAGTCGATAGCGAGAAGAAAATCGAATGGATAGGACGCCCGCGTCTCGTCGTTCGAGGAAAGTTCGAAAGTCGCCGATGTCTCGGTGAAGCGGGTGAGTTCGAACTCGGAGATGCGTGCAACGCCGTGAGACGGGATGGGATAGCTCTCGCCATTGTGCCGGAGCACGCCGTTCGGCAGCGTCGAGATGATCGGGAAGAGCACGGGTGCCGAGTAGTGCCATGGGTCACCGCGCTGCCACAGCAGCTCGGTCTCAGCGCTCCTCACAGAGCTGAGCTCTGCGCCCCGTGAGTCGATTGCCACGCGGAGCAGGGGAGAGGAGATCGACACACGGCTCATGCTGAGACCTTACGGGCCTGGGGGAGGACGACCCACAGCGCGATCACCACTGCGAGAGACGCGGAGGCGGCGATCACGCCGGCGCTGCCCCCGATAACCACGTCGAAGATGAATCCGGTCACGCCTGTCGCGAGCAGCCCGACGACGATGAGCTCGGCGAGAAGGAGTCGGTTGCCGAGAAGCACCACCTCGTCTTTGGCCGGGTGTCGGAAGAAGGTGCGGTGCAGGATCACCGGAGCGATGCCGAGAGCGGTGCTGAGCGCGGCAAGACTCACGAGAACGAGATACAGGTCGACTTGAAGAGCAGTGAGTTCGTTGAACCGCTCTTGGAACGCCAGGGCGAGCAGGAATCCCGTGATCACCTGCGTTCCTGTGAGTGTGACGCGGAGCTCTTGCAGAATGTCTTCCCAATTGCGATCGGCCCTCTCGAGAGGGGTCTCGTCACGACCGTCGTTTGGAACTATGTCAGACCTGCTCTGATCGCTCGCCATGATCTAACCCTGCCCTACGACCGCGCGAGAATCGAGTTGCTTGACATCGGTGTGTGCCGACTCTGCTACTCCTCCTCGAGGTAGAACCAGAGGCCGTTCTCGCGAACGAACCTGCTGCGCTCGTGCAGGCTTCCGGCGGACCGGCCCTTGTGAAACGCCTCGAATTCCACGATTCCCGTCGAATCGAGGGGGCCACCGGCGATGCGATCACCAATGTCAAGGCGGTACCAGCGCACGTCATTGTCGAGGGAGAGCTGCGAGGGGCGGGTGGTCGGATGCCAGGTCGACAGCAGGTAGGCGACGTCTCCCACGGCGAACGCGGAGAACCTGGAGCGCATGAGCGCCTCGGCGGTCGGAGCCAGGGCGCCGTCGTGGAGGCGACCGCAGCATTCGCCATACGAGAGCCCACTGCCGCACGGACACCGCGAGGCGGCCACCACCGTGATCGAGGTGCTCAGCGGGTGGCCTTGGCGACCAGCTCGGCGATGGCGCTGTCGGTGTCTGGATTTATTGCGGTGACGGCGAACGACGTCGGCCACATTGATCCGTCGTCGAGCGTCGCGTTCTCACTGAAACCCAGCGTGCCGAAACGGGTGCCGAACTTGTCGGCGCTCTGGAAGAACAGCACGACCTTGCCGTTGCGTGTCCAGGCTGGCTGCCCGTACCAGAGCTTCGCCGACAGCTCTGGTGCGCTGGAGGTCACGATCTCGTGGATGCGGGAGGCGATTGTGCGGTCCGGCTCGCTCATCGCGGCAATCGCCTCGACCACCGCCGCCTCGGCCTCTGCTCTGGTCGCGTGCGCCTTGAGCTCCCGTGCCCGCTCCTTCATCGCTGCCCGCTCGGCGGCGCTGAAGCTCTCTGGCTTGGCAGCCTCGGCCATGTCCACTCCACTCGCTCGGTGATCCTCAGTCAATGGTAGGCACGGTTCGAGGGGACGGCGCTCGAATCCTTGTCGGGCGTAAGGCTGGTCTCTACAGCTGGGAGACGGGGCCGATCGTCACACCGAGTGCGTCGTGCCAGTCGCGAATGGCCTGCCGCTGGGTGTCGTCGCAGGTGAGTCCGTACCCGAGGCTGACCTCCCAGTACTCGTAGCGGTTCAGCCATATCGTGTGATCGAGGGTCCATCCGTCGAGGAAGGTCAGTGCGTAGCAGTCCGCCATGGTCTCGGCGTCGCCGCCGAACGACTCGAGCGCGATATCGGTAGGCTCCGGGTTCGTGAACTGGAGAACGTGTGCGAACTCGTGGTACGCGATTCCGGTCCTCAGCCAATCGGTCATGTAGGGGAGCGCGTCGTCACCGGTGTCGAAATGCACGACGTCGGGGGCTTCCGACCCGACGCAGCCGATGACATCCTCGCCGCAGTACTCATCGGCGGCCTCCAGCAGCGATGTCACGTAGCCGCCGCTCAGCTGGTCGATGACGGCCTCGTAGGTGGAGCCGGTCGCGTTCGTCGACGACTCGACGGATGCAGCATCGAGCGCGAGCCGCAGCTCTCCTTCGGCCTCATCGACGAGGTCGATCGCCGTGGCCATGCCGGCAGAGTCCCACCGGTGTGCCCAGCCCCGTGCGGCAAGGATCTCGAAGCTGCTCTGGTCGACCACCGTGCCGAGGAGCACGCCGTCGAAGGTGCTCGCCGTGCCGAGCAGTGAGCCCATGGCGGCGCGAAAGGTCTCCTTCTTCTCGATAAGTTCCTTCTGCATCTCGATCTCGTCGTCCTGCTTGTCGATGCGCGTTTGCGCCTCGTCGAGGTCGAGAACGTTGAGGACGAGGAACGTGGCTGTCGTGACAAGGGCCACCGCCAGCAGCACGATGGCCACCAGCGGTGCCCGGGAACGGCGCTGCCGCGCGGTAGTGGCCTCAGGTGCCTCATCGATGGCCGGGGGAGTGGTCGTGCTTTCTCGCGGGCTGTTGCCGCTCGCTTCGATTTCAGTGATGCTCGTGCCTCTCTCCGGGCGCTTCTGGCGTCCGCCATGCGGCAGCCGTCGCGAAAGTTTAGCGAGCAATACTGATGTTGTCGCGTCTCCGGCTCAGCCGAGCAGGAAGGATCCAAGCAGAGCGACAGCGGCGGCGGCCATGAGAATGAATGTGATCCACAGTCCGAGCTTCGACCACGCCCCGCTGCGGTGCGATCCCATCACATCGGCCCTGCTGGATACCCGCAGGATCAGGAATATGAGAGGCACGGCGACGATGCCGTTGACGACCGCCGTGGTAACCAGCGCCTGAATCGGGTCGATGCCGACAAAGGAGAGGGTCATGCCGGCCAGTGTGCCGGCGGCGATCGTCCCGTAGAAGGCCGGCGCCTGTCCGAAGCGGCGGGAGAGGCCTTCGCGCCACCCGAAGGTCTCCGAGACAGCGTAGGCAGACGAGCCCGCGAGCACCGGCACGCTCATCAAGCCGACGCCGACCACGCCGATCGCGAAGATTGCCTGGGCGAGCGCACCGGCATTGGGAAAGCTGTCGACGAGGGGGCGAAGGGCGGCCGCGGCATCCGCAGCGCTCGTGATGGTCGTCACCCCGCCTTCGTGCAGCACAACGGCACCGACAAGGATGATGAACCACGCGATGAGGTTGGCAAAGGTCATGCCGATGGCATTGTCGACGCGAAGGCGCCGGAGGTAGCCAGCGCTGATATGCGGAGCGCCACCCGCGCTGTCGATGCGCTTGTCTGCGATCTCCTCCTCGACCACGTTGCTCGACTGCCAGAAGAACAGGTAGGGGGAGATGGTCGTTCCGAGTATCGCCACCAGCAGGAAGAGGAACTCTCGATTGAGCTCGATGTGCGGCACGAGGGTGCTCACGAGCGCCTCACTCCATGGCACGTCCACAAGAAACGCCGTGACGATGTAGGCGAACAGGGCAACGGCCAGCCACTTGAGCACGCGGATGTAGATCCGGTAGGAGACGAAGACCTCGAGCGCGACGATGACGATCGCGAAGCCGATGGCCAGGAGTGGAATGGGAGCCGCAGGAATCAACAGCTGCAGGCTCTCGGCCATCGCCGCGATGTCTGAGCCGATGTTGAGAGTGTTGGCGGTGACCACCAGGAGCACCACAGGGTAGAGAACGCGTCTAGAGTATACCTCACGTACCACGGCGGCCAGGCCCTTGCCCGTCACCGCTCCGATGCGCATGCACGCTTCCTGCACGGCGATCATGAGCGGCAGGGTGAGCAGGACCGTCCACAGCACAGAGAAGCCGAGCTGTGCTCCGGATTGAGAATGGGTGGCGATGCCGGACGGATCGTCGTCAGCGGCCCCGGTGATGAGCCCCGGGCCCAGTACGCGAAGCGCTCGATTCAGGCGAGCTCGACCCGTTGGATGCGCAGGTCGACCCAGCGCATCCGGCGTTGACGAGGACTCGTCAGGGGAGCGGGTGGCCACGCGCCCAGTATGTCCCGGGGTGTGGAGGGCGGCAAGGCCACTCGACCCCTGCTATTCCAGCGTATTGACATAATGTGCATTATCGGAGCAGCGCGAGGAGGGGCGAAACGTCGATTCAGGGTGCCGGCGGTGACTTCGGTGCCTTGCGATCACGCTGAGGCTCCGAAGCGGTCTCTGTGTCCCCGTCGGCATTGCGGCCTCCATCGCTCTCAACGCCTTCCTCATTCTCGGTGACCGAGTCGGCTGGAAGGTCAAGGCGTTCGGTCACGCCGCCCGACTCTGTCAGGCTCCAGTTCGTCGAGGTGGGCAGCACCGTTGTCGGCTGAGCCGTGATGCCCGCGTCCTCCCACGAGAGGATCTCGACATCGCGCGGCTCCCCGGGAAGTCTGGGTTCAGAGGGCCCTCGGTCAGCTGCTGGTGTTCCCTTGACCTGTTGGCGTCTGCTGAGTTTGACGGCAAGGATGACGACTGTCGTGACCAGGCCGACAAGCAGGACTCCGAGGGCGAGCACGAGGTACCAGGGGAACGGGATTCGGGCGCTGAGCGCATCAGCGATCGTCGTTCCCGGGGTCTCGAAGGACGCGGTGGGAGCCTGCGATACCGTCAGACCAGCAGCCAGCTCGTCGACGGCGGTGAAGGTCGTGGCGACTGTGTAGGTCGTCCCGGTGGCTAGCTTCGTCGCAATCTCCACAGTAAGCGGCGTGGTCTGGCCGTACTGCTGCGCGACTTCAGCCTCGAAGACCTCGCTGGCGTTCTCATCCGTGACGGAGAAGCTCCAGGTGCCGGCTGGCGCTCCCCCGGTGCTCTCGACGAATTCTCCCGTCACGCTGGCCGTTATCACCGGATACTTCGACACCGCGGCGTCGTTGGTCACCTCGACGGAGGTCTGCAGCGACAGTGGCGTGATCTCGAGGGTTGCCGGAACGGCGGTCTGGCTCGTCGCGTACGGACCCCCAGCGGCCGGGTTGTAGATCGCTGTCAGCTGGTAGGTGCCCGCCGGAAGCAGGGGTTTCGCGAGTGGCTGGGAGACATAGACGATGCCGTCGGGCTGAATCGGGAGCGATGTGGCGAAGGCGCCGCCTACCCCGGAGACATAGACATCCACGGTTCCATCCGTCGTTCCCAGGCGCTGCAGGGTGCCGTCACCCCAGTAATCGGTTGTGACGACGAGCGAGAGGTTCCAGTCCGAGGCGAAGGGGGCGGTGACGTTGCTCTCCCCGGCGAAAGCGATCGACGTCGGCTGTGATGCCACCGCTGGCACTGGCACCAGCACGAGTCCAATGGCGATAGTTGCGGCGATGACGACTGCAGGAAGACGTCCCGCAGTTGGCTCGTGTCTCGTCATGAGGGCTCCTTGCTCGTTGATGTGCTGCGGCCGAGGCGAATCGCGAACACAATGACGAAGGTCACGAGTGCGGCGAGAGCGAGACCGATGAGGATTACCCACCAGGCCGGGACGCTGAAGTCACTGCCTTCCGGGCGGTCGATTGGCGATTCCGACTGCCCTGGCGGCGATTCGATGACCCGGCCGTCGGGTGCCGTGTAGCTGAAGGGTGCGGCCGGGGTCAGTTCGTAGCGACCGCTGTTGACGGCCTCGAGTTCGAAGCTGGCCTTGGCAACGTAGGTTTCGCCTGCCACGGCATCGGGCCAGTTGAAGGATGTTGCGAACAGGTTGCTGCCGGCCGCCCGCGACACGGTTCGCTCGTCGAGGATCGTACCGTCGGAATCCTCGATGGTGAATGTCCAGGTGCCTGCTGGGTTGGGCGTGGGAGGGTCGGAGAACCTGCCATGCGGCGCAGCCTCGACCAGCTTGCCCGTCAGCACACCTGTCACGATCGCGTTCTCCGGCGACGAGGGATCGGCGATCATCCGAAGGTCAATCCCAAGCTTGGCCCGCTCCACCGTGAGGCGAGCGGTGTTCGAGGTCGCATACATCCCGGAGGCGAGCTCCGAATTGGTCGAGATGCCGAAGGAATAGACTCCCGGCTCGAGCCACGCAACCCCGAAGAATGAGCCTATTGAACCGGACTTGGTGTAGGTCGGCGAGCTGAACGTGGAGTAGCCCGGCCACCATCCCGCGGGCGTGCCCACGGATGTCACGATCGGGTCTGCAGCCCACGATGGATAGTTGCTCGTGAACTCAAAGCTCCACGTCTCGCCATATTCAACTGTTTGGGTGGGATTGGAGAAGACGAACGTGCCGGCGGGATCCTCGGCTTCGGCGGCCGTCGGAACCGCGAGAATAGTGATGGCGATGACACCTGCGAGAGCAGGAAACACTAGCGACCGCACCTTCATATGGACTCCCCCGGTAGGTGTGACGTCTGACGGCTGAGGCGGACTCCGAGCAGGATGATGAGGACCGATAGCAGAACCGCGGTCAGAGCCCCGACGAGCACGGCCCAGAGCGGAAGCCCGAACGGCGATTCCGGCGCAGGGTTGCGCTCTGGTTCCCCACCCTCTGGGGTCGCGAATGTTCGCGCGTCCTCTGGTGCGGTGAATACGTAGGGGGCAGGCGACGCGATGACGAAGTTCTCAGCGGACTCCCCTGACGGCCGGAAGGTGGCTGTGACCGTGTACTGCTCACCCGGTACAGCCTTTGACCACGCGTAGCTTGTCGCTACCGCCGAGACTGCGGACTCGTGCTCCGATGTTCGCTCGTCGACGACCTCACCGGCGGCGTTGGTAGTCGAGAACGACCATCGTCCACTCGGCACCGGAGCTCCCCCGTACGCGACAGGGGTGAGCTGCTCGATGAATCGACCGGAGAACACAGCGGTGACCAGCTGGGTACTGGGGTCGGAAGGGTCGGGCACGACCCGGAGATCCGTCGTGAGCGCTGCTGGGTTGATTGTGACCGTAGCTGCCGGCGAGACTCCCTCGTGATGCATCCCGTCGCCCTCGTACTGCGCTCTCACCACGAACTCGTAGGTTCCGGCACCGAGTGGAAGTGTCGAGTCGGGGATCACATAGGCCCGGTATGCAGTCGGGGGGAACTCGATGCTCGCGTGCCAGTCGGCGGGCACGTCTGCGGACTCCAGGGCGACAGAACCGAAGACGTGTGCCCACCACACTTGTCCATCCACCGCGAATGTGAGGCCCCAGTACTCCCCGTACTCGATGGCCACGGACGAGGGATCGACCCAGGGAATCGAGAAGTTGTCATCGGCAATGGCTGCCGAAGGGGCGCCGACGATGGTGAGCATCACGCCGCACGTGAGTGACGCGGCCGCGACGCGCTGCGCGATGGCCCGTTGCTTCACTGAAGTCCTTTAGTGGGTTGAGGGGAACTCTGCACACGATACATCCCACTTGGTAGGGCAAAAAAGCTACTTGAGGATGACTCTTCGTAACGCTTCGATTGCGACTGCGTGATCGACGAGGTCTGGCTCGCCAGAGCAGGTGATCGTTCCGACGGTCCCCTCCCCCACCACACGGATGGGCACGGAGCCGCCGTGAGTCTTGTATGCCTCCTGGTCGAGCCCCTCGAGGAACGACGGGTCGGCGTTCTTGCGGAATCGGATGAGCAGGGAGGCAGAGTCGAAGTGCCTCGCCGTCAGCGCCTTGCCCGCGAGCCATTCGTCGGTGTCCTTCGCAACTCCCCCGATTGCCGCCTTGAACACGACATGGTCGCCCAGCACTATCTGCACAGCCATCGAGAGGCCGCGCTCGGTGATGACGTCGACAGCAGCGCTGCCGAGCGCCCACGCGGTGGCCTGGTCGAATCTCGGGAACACGAAGGCGCTCTCTTGCTCCTGGAGCGCGTCGAGTGTCGTTTCGTCTGTCATGGGTTCAGCCTTTCAGCAGGAGGGCAGCTGACGCCGCACCAGGTCGATGAGCTCGACGGGCTCGAACGGCTCGTCGGTAGAGATGAGTTCTGACAAGGTCCACCATCGATGGTCGAGCACGTCGACGTGCTCGTCGTCGGTCCACCCAGCGCTCGACGGCTCGAAGGTGTCGACCACCGCGGTGTAGAACTCGGCGTGGCCGGTGTCATGATCGGCAGAGTCCCACGCGACGTCGAAGTCATGCGACCACACGGGCTCGCCCAACTCGACGCCGGTGAGTCCTGTCTCCTCGAACAGCTCACGCGTCGCCGCCGTCGCATGGTCCTCCCCCGGGTCCACTCCCCCACCCGGGGTGATCCAGCGCGCTGTGCCAGAGGAGTCGGGCGCGGTCGTGAGGAACAGCAGCACTCTGTTCTGGCGGTCGAAGAGCAACACGCGAGAGGTCAGGCGGTGATGGTGAGTATTAGCCAAGAAAGTCGCTGACATCCCCGACATAGCGTGTGTTGTCGGCCGGGATGGGCTCGACCGCGGCCGCTGCGACCTCGGCGGCGAATTCGCTCACGTTGTAGAGCTTGCCCGCGGCCTCTTTTCGGGAGCTGATAGCTCCCGGGTTGGCGCGTTCGAGGAGGGTTGCCGTGATAGTTCCCTCGATCATGTCGCCGGAGACAACCACGAAGTCGATGCCTTTCTCTGCGAGCTCTGGGATGCGCGCCCGGAGTGCGTCTTCGCCAGCCCGCTTGCTCAGCGCCACCGGCACGTACTCCGGCATCGTCTCGACGGTCTTGATGAAGTGGGCCTGGTGGCTGGTGACGAAGACGACGCGGGCACCGGCTCCGAGCAACGGCAGCGCGGCGGTGAGCAGGGCATCCTGCGCGTCGCGATTGAGCTGCATCGCGTAGTCGGCTGCCATGCCGCTTTCCATGCCGCCAGATGCATTCATCACGAGCACGTCGAGGCCACCGTACTCGCGCTGGATGGTCTCGAACATCGCTGCGACGTCGTCGGCCGAGGTGAGATCCGCGCCCACGGCGATCGCCGTGCCGCCCTTCTCCTCGATCGCGGCGACAAGCTTGAGCGCCCGTGCCTCCTTGTTGCGGAAGTTGACGACGACCTTCGCGCCGGCCTCGGCAAAGTAGCCGACGGTGTCTGCTCCGATGCCGCGGGAGGAGCCGGTGACGAGAATGCGCTTGCCTGCCAGCTGCCCTGGCTCGAGTGGGTTGTTCACGGTACCCGACACTACCAATTGCCCGGGCGGGCTCGGTGAACATGATGGTAGTTTCGGAGCCGACCCGACACACGGAAGGTGCCGATCATGAGTCTCGATGACCTGACAGCGTATGCATGGGTGGTCTGGCTCGGCCTCATCCTCGTGTTCCTCGTGATAGAGATCTTCACGGTCGACTTCACGTTCCTCATGATCGCGGTCGGCAGCCTCGGGGGCCTCGTCTCGTCGCTGTTCGGAGTGCCGTGGCTGTTCCAGCTCGTCATTGCCGGGGTCTTCTCGATCATCCTGATCTTCGCCGTTCGCCCTCCCCTGCAGCGGGCTCTGCGCCGTGGCGAGGATCCGACCAAGAGCAACATCAGCGCGCTCATCGGGCTGACCGGCACCGTGGTCAGCGGGTACGGCGGCTCCATCGACCACGTCAAGCTCTCCAACGGCGAGACCTGGACCCTTCGCACGACCGA
The DNA here is from genome assembly GCF_057073975.1 of Conyzicola sp. Taxonomy (NCBI): domain Bacteria; kingdom Bacillati; phylum Actinomycetota; class Actinomycetes; order Micrococcales; family Microbacteriaceae; genus Conyzicola; species Conyzicola sp. The sequence continues at coordinate 21,888 of NZ_JBXMIS010000144.1, forward strand.
CGGACATGCTCCCGCCCTTGGCGAGACGGTCGTCGTGACGGCGATCGACGGTGCGACCGCGGTGGTCGCGCCCATTGAAAGGACTGCACCATGAACGACGGCAATCTCATCGGAACGGCGTTCCTGGTGATCCTCGCGATCATCGTCGGCATCTTCGTTCTCTCGATTCTGTTCCGCTCGATCCGCATCATCCCGCAGGCCACGGCCGGTGTGGTGGAGCGCCTCGGGCGGTACCACAAGACTCTGCAGCCCGGGCTCAACATCCTCGTGCCCTTCATCGACCGTGTGCGACCGCTCATCGACATGCGCGAGCAGGTCGTCTCGTTTCCGCCGCAGCCGGTGATCACCGAGGACAACCTTGTCGTCTCCATCGACACCGTCGTCTTCTTCCAGGTGACCGATGCGCGAGCCGCGACCTACGAGATCGCGAACTACCTCGGTGCTGTCGAGCAGCTGACGACAACGACCCTCCGCAACGTCGTGGGTGGCCTCAACCTCGAGGAGGCCCTGACCAGTCGCGACAACATCAACGGCCAGCTGCGGGTGGTCCTCGACGAGTCCACCGGCAAGTGGGGCATCCGCGTCGGGCGCGTCGAGCTCAAGGCGATCGATCCGCCCGTCTCCATCCAGGACTCGATGGAGAAGCAGATGCGAGCAGAGCGTGACAAGCGTGCGCAGATCCTGACGGCAGAGGGAACCAAGCAGGCGGCGATTCTCTCCGCTGAGGGATCCCGTCAGGCGGCCATCCTCGAGGCAGAGGGTGACGCGAAGGCACAGGTGCTCCGCGCCCAGGGCGAGGCCGAGGCGATCGAGACGGTCTTCAGCGCCATCCACACCGGTGACCCCGACAGCAAGCTGCTCGCCTACCAGTACCTCCAGATGCTTCCCAAGATCGCCGAGGGCGAGGCGAACAAGCTGTGGATCATCCCGAGCGAGCTCACCGAGGCGCTCAAGGGAATCTCCAGCGGCTTCCTCGGTGGTCTTGGCGGAGACCACAAGGCACCGCCCAAGTAGCAATGGCGAAGCCGTACTTCGCGCTGCCGAGCCCCCGGGTGTTCGCACACCGGGGGCTCGCGCTAGCGCCGGACGGCAGCCCGGCGGCTCCGGAGAACACCCCGGCCGCCTTCACGGCGGCGCTCGCCCTTGGCGTGGACTACATCGAGACCGACGTGCATGCCAGCAGCGACGGTATCGCCGTCGTCAGCCACGACCCGACGCTTGACCGGGTCTCCGCCTCCGTTGGGCGCGTGAGCGACTACACGCTGGCCCAGCTCGAGGGTGTCGACCTGGGAGGCGGGCAGGGCTTCCACTCGCTTTCGGCCGTGCTCGCTGCCTTCCCCGAGACCCGGTTCAACATTGACATCAAGTCGCTGGATGCTGTGCAGCCGACCGTTGACGCCATCCGTGCTGCACACGCGACCGGCCGCGTTCTCGTCACCTCGTTCAGCGAGGCGCGGCGCCGAGCCGCCGTGCGGCAGCTGCCCGGCGTTGCCACCTCGCCGGGGGCGGCTCGCTTCGCCGTCGCCCTTCTTGCCGCGAAGATCGGGCTGACACCCGTTGTGCGCTGGGTGCTTCGCGATGTCGACTGCGTGCAGGTTCCCATGGCACATCTCTGGCTGCGAATCACCACTCCCCCGGTGATCGCTCGACTGCATGCGGCAGGTGTCGAGATCCATGTCTGGACCATCAACGACGAGGCGACGATGACCCTCCTGCTCGACCTCGGTGTCGACGGCATCGTGACCGACCGCGCCGACGTAGCGATGGCCGTGGTCAGCGCCCGCTCCTAACCAGTCGCTGCAGCGGTCGGCACCGAATCGAGACTGACGGTTTGCTGTGAATGGCGACGTCGAGCGTGGGGTTTGAAAGCTTTTGCCCAGCCTATGGGTTTATAACTTTGAATGAATCGCGATCAAGAGGGGGCCACACGATGGCAGACCGGAGTTTGCGCGGCATGAGACTGGGCACCCAGAGCTTACAGAGCGAAGAGGGTGTGGAGTTTTCTCCGCGAAAGAGAAGTACCTACCGCACGGCATCAGGCACGACCTTCGAGGTTGTCTTCGCCGCCGATGCAGAGATCCCGCAGACCTGGGAATCTCCGAAGAGCGGTGAGGAGGGCTTCCTTCTCGACGCCGACGGCGAGCCGGTCGAGCAGGTGGCTGTCGAGCAGAAGATTCCGCGCAGCCACTGGGACATGCTGCTGGAGCGCCGCACACGCGCGGAGCTGGAGGAGCTGCTGCAGGAGCGCCTCGATTACCTCCGTGCTCGCCGCGGTCAGCAGAAGATCGGCGCCTAGGCCCCGACCGACTACGTGCGAAGCCCTCGTGTGAGTCCCCAGCCGGTGACGCGCACGAGGGCTTCTGTCACGATGCCCGCATGCATCTTCGATCGACCGGTCTCACGCTCGACGAACGTGATCGGGTGCTCGACGACCCGCCCGCCGGCTCGCTCCAGCCGCCAGGCGAGTTCGACCTGGAAGCAGTAGCCCTGCGATGACAGCGTTTGCGTGACGAGCTGCGCGAGGGGAGCCGCCCGGTAGACGCGAAAGCCGGCGGTGATGTCGCGGATGCGCGAGCCGAGCACGACACGCGAGTACCAGTTTCCGCCGCGCGAGATCGCCTGTCTGATCCACGGCCAGTTGCGCACCGAACCGCCGGCCACCCAGCGCGACCCGATCACGAGGTCCGCCCCTGACCGGGCAATGCCGAGCATCGCTGGAAGCTCCGACGGGTCGTGGGAGCCGTCGGCATCCATCTCTGCGATGTAGTCGTACCCTCGCTCGAGGGCGATCGCGAAGCCCGCGAGGTAGGCAGCGCCGAGTCCGCCCTTGGAGTCACGGTGCAGCACGCTGACAGCGGCGTCGGTGGCGAGGCCGTCGGCGATCGCTCCCGTGCCGTCGGGGCTCGAGTCGTCGACGATGAGGATGTCGGCCGACGGAATCGCGGTGCGGGTTCTCGCGACTACAGCGGCAATGCTCTCCGACTCGTTGTACGTAGGAATCACCACAAGGAGCTCAGGCACGGCCGCGGCGCCCCCTGAGCCCGGCGAGCAGCAGCACGGCAAGCCCGAAGCCGCTCACAAGCCATTCGAGCTGGCGACCGCCCATGACCGCCGGAGTGATCGTCGAGCTTGTGGGCACGTCGGCAACCATGGCCCCCGCGGTGTACCACTCGAGCTGGTCGATCGTGGTGCCGTCGGCGAGCATAATGGCGCTCGTGCCGACGGTGGAGATGTTGACGACGCTGCGACCGAGCTCAAGGGCCCGCACGCGCGCGATAGCGAGCTGCTGCACGCTCTCGTCAGTGCGGCCGAAGTCGGCGTTGTTCGACTGCGCGAAGATCACCTGAGCGCCGTCCTCGACGCTCTCGGTCATGAGCTGGTCATCGACGATGTCGAAGCAGATGTTGACGCCGACGATGACATCGCCGAGGTCGAACACCGGATCGGTGACGCCAGGGGTGTACTCCCGTTGCACCAGGTCGATCAGCTCTGGTGCGAACGGCCGCCAGAACGCACGGTCGGGAATGTACTCGCCGAACGGCACGGGGTGCCGCTTGTCGTACTTGTCGACGGCTCCCTCCCCCTCGATCCAGAGCAACGAGGAGTTCCACGTCGTGTCGCCTGAGGATGTGATGGCCCCGGTGACCACGGGCGCGTCGAAGCGGTCTGCGACTATGTCGAAGATGTAGGCCGCATACGGATCGACCGTCGGGTCGATGTCTGTGCCGCCCTCTGGCCACAGCACGACGTCGGCCTCCTCGCCCTCGATCGCCTCCGTCGCCTCGAACTGGGCACGCAGAAGGTCGCCGTACTCGCGCTTGTCGAGGTACGCGGCCTTCCCGTTGCCTTGAACGGCCGCGACCCGGATGCTGCCATCGGCCACCACAGGAAAACCGGGCACCGCGATCAGCACCGCGGCAATCGCGACCGCCATTGTTGCGAGCACGAGGCGCCGCCCTGCCCCGACGCGGACGGACTCGATAACGAAAGCAGTGAGAGCGACCATGACGAAGCTCACCCCGCTGACCCCGAGCCAGGGGAAGAGCGATGAGAGGGCACCCTCCGACTGCGAGAGGGCTACCCTGCCCCACGCGAACCCGCCGTACGGCCAGACAGCCGCGATGGCCTCCCGTGCCGTCCAGAGACCACCCACGACCGCGGGCAGCAGGACGAGTCGACCACCGGTGGTGCCCCAGCCGCGGGGCACCCAGCGGTAGGCCAGCGTGATGAGCAGCGACCCGACAGCGAAGAACAGCGACTCGAGGGTGACGAGGGCGATCATCGGCAGCACCTCGCCGAGAAACTCCGTCGCCCACGAGATGTGGATGAGGTAGAACGACAGGCCGGCGACGAGGCCGACGAGGAGGCTTGCCCACGCGGATCGACCGATGAGGGTCACGAGCACGACCGCGATACCGACCAGCGTCAGCGGCCACAGGTACTTGTCGGGAAATCCAGCGTCGAGCACCGGACCCGCTGCGGCGGCGATGAGGAGAGCTGCCCAGAGTGGCAGCAGCGGGCGGGTCATCGTGTGAGCCTAATTGACCGAGGAGTATGCGACGATTCCGCGGCGAATCGAGTCGAGCGCGACGCGTGCGGTGACGCCGACGGGCGCATCGGCGACGACGGAGAGCTGGTCGAGCAGGTCGATGGTCTGCTTGGTCCAGCGCACGAAGTCACCCGCCGCGAGGTCTGCCTGTGCGAGCACCGCCGTGAGCCGGCCGCCCCGCGACCACTGGTACATCGCGAGGCAGAGTCCGGTCGCGAGAGGCTGCGTGCCCGGGAGCCTGTTGTCGCGCTCGAGGTCGTCGAGACGGCTCCACAGGTCACCCGTCGCGTCGAAGGCCTCGCGGAACCTGCCATGCGGGAGATTGCGCTCGTCGGTCTGGCCCTCGTCGCGGCGTGGCTCGTAGACCAGCGCGGCGGCCATCGCCGCGAGGGCCGGTGCGTCGAGGTCGTTCCAGAGACCGAGGCGAAGCGATTCTGCGACGAGCAGGTCGCGTTCTCCGTAGATGCGGCGCAGTATCCGCCCTGAGGGTGCTAGCGAGACCACGCCCTCGGTGCTCTCGAGGTAGCCGAGAGCCATGAGCACATCGGTGACACGGTCGAAGATGCGTGCGACGGCACCGGTGCGGCTGCGGATGTCCGCCGTCAGCTGGTCGGACTGCTTCTTGAGCTTGAACCAGCGCTCGGCCCACCGCGCATGCTGCTCGCGGTCAGGGCAGTCGTGGCATGGGTGCTGCTTGAGCCGCCGTCGCAGCGCTGTCAGCTGGTTCTGGCGTCGCTCCCGCTGGCCGCGGCTCTCGACATCCGCGCGACCCGCTCCCTTTCGCTCCAGATCGCTGAGCTCTCGACGAATCGCACCGTACTCACGGAAGTCGCCGAGATGGCACTCCATCGACTTCGCATACCCGTCGAGGCTCTCCTGGTACTGACGCACCTTGCGGGCGAGATCGACGACGGCACGGTCGGCCTGGAACTGCGCGAAGCTCGACTCGAGGATCTCGCGCGTGGTCTCGCGCCCGAACTGGTCGATGAGGTTCACTGCCATGTTGTACGTGGGCTTGAAGCTGGAGTTCAGCGGATAGGTGCGCCGGCTCGCGAGGGACGCGACGGCGTGCGGGTCGAGACCGTCGCTCCACTGGATGACGGAGTGCCCCTCTGTATCGATGCCGCGGCGGCCGGCGCGCCCGGTGAGCTGGGTGTACTCCCCCGGCGTGATCGGCACGCGCGCCTCGCCGTTGAACTTCTCCAGCTTCTCGAGCACGACCGTTCGCGCCGGCATGTTGATGCCGAGCGCGAGCGTCTCGGTCGCGAAGACCACCTTCACCAGCTTCTTCTGGAAGAGCTCCTCGACCACCTCCTTGAAGGCGGGAATCATGCCGGCGTGGTGAGCGGCGATTCCGCGCTCGAGTCCGTCGAGCCACTCGAAGTAGCCGAGGGCTCCGAGATCCTCGTCGGCGAGCGTTGCCGTTCTGTCCTCGACGATGCGGCGGATCTCATCGCGCTCGTGCTTCTGGGTGACGCGAACACCCGTATGGAGGAGTTGGCGCACCGCGGAGTCGCAGCCGACGCGGCTGAAGACGAAGAAGATCGCGGGAAGAAGGTTGCGCTCCTCCAGGATCGCGGTGACGGAGGCGCGGTCGAGCTTGCCCTGTTCCCAGGCGCTGCGCTGCGGCTGGGGCCGACCGCGCTTGGGGCCCGACCGACCGCGGTCGTACTGGTTTCTGCTCGCCCCCGCCGTCATCCTCGCCAGCTCTGGGTTGACGCGGTTGGTCACTGCGGCAGGGTCACTCGTATCGAGGCGGTCGAGGCCGGTTGCCGTGTCGAACAGGTCGATGAGGCGGCTCTTGGGCAGCACGTGCTGCTCGAGCGGAACGGGGCGTTCCTCCGAGACGATGACCTCGGTGTCTCCGCGCACGGCCTGCAGCCAGTCGCCGAACTCCTCCGCGTTGGAGACGGTCGCGCTCAGCGAGACCATCCGCACGTTCTGCGGCAGGTGGATGATG
>NZ_JBXMIS010000145.1:0-9709 GCF_057073975.1 Conyzicola sp.
TCGGCTCCGTCACCTTCACCAGATTCCCGGCGCCCCTAGGGTCTCGACCCACAGACTGCTACACCTCTGCCGGCACGACCTCAGGCTCTGGGAGTCCGGCCTGGCGGCCCGTCGTGAAGACGAAGGCGCCATCCACGAAGTCCACATGGACGTGGTCTCCGGCCGAGAGCTGGCCGTGCAGGATCTTCTCCGACAGCTGGTCCTCGATCTCGTGCTGCACCGCGCGGCGCAGCGGGCGGGCGCCGAGGCTGGCGTCGAAGCCGACCTCGATGAGGCGCTCCTTCGCTGCCTTGGTGAGCTCGACCGTGAGGTCGCGGTCCATGAGGCGCTCGCTGAGTCGCTTGATGAAGAGATCGACGATCTGCAGCAGCTCTTCCGGGCTCAGCTGCGGGAAGACGATGGTCTCGTCGACGCGGTTGAGGAACTCCGGCTTGAAGTGCTTCTTGAGCTCCTCGACGACCTTGCCGCGCATCCGGTCGTAGCCGGTTGCGGTGTCGGTCGACGAGCTGAAGCCGATCGGGGTGCCCGTGATGTCCCTCGTGCCGAGGTTGGTGGTCATGATGATCACGGTGTTCTTGAAGTCGATGACGCGACCCTGGCCATCCGTCAGTCGTCCCTCTTCGAGAATCTGAAGGAGCGAGTTGAAGATGTCGGGGTGCGCCTTCTCGATCTCGTCGAACAGCACGACGGAGAACGGCTTGCGGCGCACCTTCTCTGTGAGCTGGCCGCCCTCCTCGAAGCCGACGAATCCGGGAGGGGCACCGAACAGTCGCGAGACCGTGTGCTTCTCTCCGTACTCCGACATGTCGAGGGAGATGAGGGCGTTCTCGTCGTCGAACAGGAACTCCGCGAGCGCCTTGGCGAGCTCGGTCTTTCCGACGCCGGTGGGGCCGGCGAAGATGAACGAGCCGCTGGGGCGCTTCGGGTCCTTGAGCCCGGCACGGGTGCGGCGTATCGTCTTGGCGAGTACCGCGATGGCCTCCTCCTGGCCGATCACACGCATGTGCAGTGCCTTCTCCATGAAGATGAGTCGCGCAGACTCCTCCTCGGTGAGCTTGAACACCGGGATGCCGGTTGCCTGTGCCAGCACCTCGGCGATGAGTCCCTCATCCACCGTTCCGCTCGCGCCGACGTCGCCGGCCTTCCACTTCTTCTCCAGCTGCAGGCGCTCGCCGAGCAGGGTCTTCTCCTGGTCGCGCAGTGACGCGGCCTTCTCGAAGTCCTGGTTCTCGATCGCCGACTCCTTCTGGCCGCGCACCGCGGCGATGCGCTCGTCGAACTCGCGCAGCTCCGGCGGGGCGGACAGGATCGACAGGCGGAGGCGCGCGCCGGCCTCGTCGATCAGGTCGATGGCCTTGTCGGGAAGGAAGCGGTCGCTCACGTAGCGGTCGGCGAGGTTCGCGGCTGAGACGAGGGCGCCATCCGTGATCGAGACCTTGTGGAATGCCTCGTACTTGTCGCGCAGCCCCTTGAGGATGTTGATCGCGTGGGGAATGGTTGGCTCGTGCACCTGCACAGGCTGGAAGCGGCGCTCGAGCGCGGCATCCTTCTCGAAGTGCTTTCGGTACTCGTCGAGGGTCGTCGCACCGATCGTCTGCAGCTCGCCGCGGGCGAGGAGCGGCTTGAGGATGGAGGCCGCGTCGATCGCTCCCTCGGCTGCACCAGCACCAACGAGGGTGTGGATCTCGTCGATGAAGACGATGATGTCACCGCGCGTGCGGATCTCCTTGGTCACCTTCTTGAGGCGCTCCTCGAAGTCACCGCGGTAGCGGCTTCCCGCGATGAGCGAGCCGAGGTCGAGCGAGTAGAGCTGCTTGTCTTTCAGGGTCTCCGGCACATCGCCCTTGACGATCGCCTGGGCGAGGCCCTCGACGACCGCGGTCTTGCCGACTCCTGGCTCACCGATCAGAACCGGGTTGTTCTTCGACCGGCGGGAGAGAATCTGCATGACCCTCTCCATCTCCTTCTCTCGCCCGATGACGGGGTCGAGCTTGCCGTCGCGCGCAGCCTGCGTGAGGTTGCGCCCGAACTGGTCGAGAATCTGCGAGCCCTTGTCTGGCGTCGCGTCGTTGCCGCCCACGGCAACCGCCTCCTTGCCCTGGTAGCCGGAGAGCAGCTGGATGACCTGCTGGCGCACCCGGTTGAGGTCGGCACCCAGCTTCACGAGAACCTGGGCGGCAACGCCCTCGCCCTCGCGGATGAGACCGAGCAGGATGTGCTCTGTTCCGATGTAGTTGTGGCCGAGCTGCAGTGCCTCGCGCAGCGAGAGCTCGAGCACCTTCTTGGCGCGCGGCGTGAACGGGATGTGACCCGTCGGCTGCTGCTGGCCCTGGCCGATGATGTCCTGCACCTGCTCGCGCACGGCGTCGAGCGAGATGTTGAGCGACTCGAGCGCCTTGGCGGCGACACCCTCGCCCTCGTGGATGAGGCCGAGCAGGATGTGCTCCGTGCCGATGTAGTTGTGGTTGAGCATCTTGGCCTCTTCTTGGGCCAGCACAACAACACGACGGGCTCTGTCGGTAAATCTCTCGAACATCTTCACTCCTTAGGCGCTGCAGGTGGGGCGCCGATGTATAGAGAGTAACCAGCGGGGCTTGGCAATAGTCCCGTGTTCGCCCTCGGCGTGACCACAGGTTGCGCTCTGTGTTCGGCCGCCGTATGTTAACGCTTATCGATATTAACGATTACCGATAAGGATGGACCTCCATGACAGACGACAACCTCGTCACCGGCAACGGCGCCAGCATCACCATCACGCGGGGCATCGTCTGGGTGATCCTGGTCGGAGCCGCACTCGCGGCGCTGGCCACCCTGGTCTTCGGCGCCATCGATGTCGCGGGCAGCCTCGCGTCCGGTCACATCACGATGCAGCTGATCGCCACCGAGCCGCTACCAGCCCAGGCGAACGCGGGCGACGTCGCAATTGTCTCTGGGAGGTTCGAGACTGCGGCTGTCGAACTGGCCGGTCTGCCAGCTCCCATCGGCGGACTCGCTATGACCGCGCAGATCGCCGGGGTACTGAGCAACGCCGCCGTTGGCGCGATCATCGCGCTGATCGGATGGAGCCTGGTGCGGGGCACCGTGTTCCGTCGCTCGCTCGCAACGTGGGTGAGCATCGCCGGCGGCATCCTGCTCCTCGGCTTCCTCGTGGCGGAGGCCCTCGGGGCATTCGCATCCATGCTGGTGGCATCAGAGCTGAACGCCGGCGTCTCATCCTTCTGGAACCTCGCCGGTGTCGTGAGCGGCGGCGGCTACGTCACCGGCGTTGTGCTGCTGCTCGTCGGGCTCGCCTTCCACTACGGCGAGCACCTCCAGCGCGACACTCAGGGCCTCGTCTGATGGCGCCGGCGGAACAGGACGATGACACCGGCATCCACTGCCGTCTCGACGAGTTGCTCGAGGCCCGCGGTATGACGCTCACGCGGCTCAGCGAGCTCGTCGGGGTGAGCATCGTCAACCTCTCGGTGCTCAAGAACGACCGGGCGCGCGCCATCCGGTTCTCGACGCTGCGAGCGATCTGCGATGCGCTCGAGTGCGACGTTGGCGATCTGCTCGTCGCTGACTCCTCGAGGAGCTAGGCGGCATCCTTCGCGGACTGCGAGCGCTTCGCGCGCTCCTCTGCCTCGATCTTGGCGAACACCTCGCGCTCGGTTCTATCGGAGCGGATGATCGAGCGCATGACGAACCAGAACAGCAGTCCGATGAGAACGGTGGGCGCGAGGGCGTAGAGCACGCCGGTCCAGAATTCGTTGTCCACAGTCCAACTCTATGCCGGTGCGGGCACCGTGGTCTTCCTGCGATCGAGGGCTGCCCGGATGGCCGCGCGGGCCGGTCGCTCTACCAGCAGGTGGGCGCCGACAGCGAGGAGGAGTGTGAGCACGAAACCGGTTACCCATACGGCCGCCCACGCAACGACCCCGGAGGTCGAGGGCTGCCCGATCGCCGAGATGACGAGTACGTGGAAGAGGTAGAACGCGAACGACACCTCGCCGAGAAAGACGACCGGTCTGCTCGAGAGCAGGCGGGCGAGCGGCGTCGAGCCGGCCAGCACCAGTCCGAGCATGAGGAGGGCGAAGGGCACCATGGACGCGACATCGAGCGACCAGACCGACTCGACAAGAGGCGGAAGGAGCATAGAGACGACGACCATGATGCCACCCGCCCACTGCGCCGCCCGGCCCGCAGACTCCATCGGACGCGACCGCCAGAGCAGGATCAGATAGCCGATGCACATGCCGAGAATGAAGTCGGGAAGTCGCGTCAGCGGCGTTCGATAGACCCAGCGATGCGCCGAGGCGGGGTCGGAACGTGGAAGGTCGGCGTGCCCGGTGACGACGAGCGCGAGCGTGATCGCCGCCGCGACGAGCACCGCGATGACGGCGAGGGCTATCAGGGCGCGCGGCCGCGCGCGAATCGGTCGCATCGCGACGACAAGCACCGGGAACAGCGCGTAGAGGAAGAACTCGACGCCGATCGACCACGCCGGCGGGTGGAAGCCGTACGCGACGGTGAGGTCGCCGCTCCACGTCTGCAGGGCGAGCGCGTGCTGCCAGAAACGTCTGTCGCCGATCAGCGCGACAGGATCAGCGCCAGAGGTAAGCGTGGGCAGAATCGCTAGCGCAAGGGCGAGGAGGTAGAGGGGGTAGATGCGCGCAAGGCGTGCCACGTAGTAGGTGCGGAGCCGCGGTGCCGCAAACCGCCCTCCAGGCTCCGGGTCGTAGTTCCATACCAGGACGAGGCCAGACAGGACGAAGAACATGGTCATCCAGTTGTGACCCGCCAGCGAGATCGTGGCCAAGATCGCCGGGCCGTCAGCCGGTGGCACCACGTGGGCGTTGAACACGGCTATTGCGGCGGCAAACCGGATGCCGGTCAGAGCGTCGAGGCGCTGCGCAGGTTCGAGCGGCGTCATCCCGCGTACGCCGCGGTGGAGAGCCCGAAGATGATCGAACCGGAGTCGTCGGTGTAGTAGCAGCCGACAGCCTCGCCGTTGACGACGCAACCGAACGGTTCGACCGTGAACGACTGCCCCTCGCCGAGCACCTTCGTCTCTGCTGCGAAGTAGTCGGCTTCCTTCGTCTCCTGGCACCCGCTCCATCCCGCCGCCTTGTCGCCAAGCGCCTTTGATCCGAGTGACAGCGTGTACCCGTCGAATGGGTTGGAGGTCGACAGATCGCACTGGGCTCCTGCAGGCAGCGCGTAGGTCACTGCCGACTCGCGCCCTGGCACGATCGAGCAGTGCACACCCGGTTGGTCGCCGGAGAAGATGAATATGTCGCACCTGGCACTCTTCGATGGCTCGAAGTAGAAGCCGTAGTGCGCAGACCAGAAGCCATCGCCGTCGGGGTCGTCGTCGAGTGCGCCCTCGAGCAGGTATGTCTCCGGGTCGACAACCTCGTCGACGACCGGTGACTCTGGCGCGGGACTCGCCTCGACCACGGGAGTGCTCGACTGGCTCTCGCCCGGTGCGGACGGCAGTGGGCTGCACGCCACGAGCACGACGAGCAGCGGAAGCAGAAGGGAAGCGCCGTGGCGACGAGTCATGGCGTCAGCGTAGTGGCCGCGCGGTGCTCGCGCAGTGGGGTTTCTGGTTCATCAGCGCGTGAAGGTCACTATGGCGATCACGATGAGGATGCCGACGAGCGCCAGAGTCATGATCAGCCGGGAGGATCGACGATCCATCAGCGGCCCTTCACGATCATGCCGCTCACGCCCGTGACCACGAGCACGACGCAGACGGCGGCCACGGCAACCCAGAGCGCCGCCGTGAGGATGCGCGCGCGAGTGACCATGACCCCAGTTTAGGATTCCCCCATGAGCAACCTCGACCCGGATCCGGACGAGCTGGTCGCGACCGCTGTCGCGTCGCGAACCGTGGTGCTCGAGCCGCGCGACGTGCCACTCGGGGGCCCCCGCGCACTCACGGTTCGCCGCACCCTCCCGCAACGCCAGCGCAGCCTCATCGGCCCGTGGTGCTTCGTCGACCACTACGGACCGGATGCCGTTGCCAGCTCCGGCGGGATGACCGTTCCGCCTCACCCGCACACCGGCCTGCAGACCGTGAGCTGGCTGTTTGCCGGCGAGATCGAGCACCGCGACTCCACCGGGAGCCACGCGATGGTGCGCCCTGGTGAGCTCAACCTCATGACAGCGGGTGCGGGCATCCAGCACTCGGAGGTGTCGACGCAGGCGACGACGGTGCTGCACGGCGCGCAGCTGTGGGTGGCGCTGCCCGACGCCGAGCGCGGCCGCGCCCCGTTCTTCGAACACTATGTGCCGTCGGCGGTGACGTTCGGTGCCGCGACGGTGCATGTGTTCCTCGGCTCCCTCGTCGGCAGCTCATCGCCGGCTATGGCGTTCAGCCCCATCGTGGGCGCCCAGCTCGACCTCCCGCCGGGCGCGACGGTCGAGCTGCCCGTCGACCCGTCGTTCGAGCATGGGCTGCTGCTCGACCGCGGCAGCCTGTCGATCGACGGGGAGGGTCTCGCGCTGTCGCACCTCGCGTTCCGCGAGACCGGCAGCAGCACCCTCCAGCTTGCGGCTGGCGCGGAGGGCGCACGCGCCCTGCTGATCGGCGGCGCGCCTTTCGGCGAGAGCATCGTCATGTGGTGGAACTTCATCGGCCGCAGCCATGACGAGATCGTGGCGTTCCGCGCGCGGTGGCAGGCCGACGTGATCGAGGCCGGCACGGCATCCGGTCCATTCGGTAGCATCGCCGACTATCCGGGCAGCGCACTGCCCGCGCCGGAGCTGCCGAACGTGCGGCTGCGCCCGCGAGAGGCCTAGCTGTCGGCTCTAGGTGAGCGCGCCGACCAGGCCGCTGATGACGAAGTAGAGCCCGAGCGCGCCGACCGCGATCCAGATGGCGAGTCGCGCGGTCGAGACCTTTGGCTTGTCGAAGTCGTTCACGTGGTTCCTTACTTGACCAGGGGGAACAGGATGGTCTCGCGAATACCGAGACCGGTGATCGCCATGAGCAGGCGGTCGATGCCCATGCCCATGCCGCCGCTCGGGGGCATGCCGTGCTCGAGGGCCCGCAGGAACTCCTCGTCGAGCTGCATCGCCTCGAGGTCGCCCTTGCTCGCGAGCAGCGCCTGCTCGACGAAGCGCTCGCGCTGCACGACGGGGTCGACGAGCTCTGAGTAGCCCGTGGCGAGCTCGAAGCCGCGGATGTAGAGGTCCCACTTCTCGACGACGCCCGGCTTCGAGCGGTGCGCCCGCACAAGCGGGCTCGTGTCGACGGGAAAGTCCATGACGAAGGTGGGGCGGGTCAGGCCGCCCTTGATGAAGTGCTCCCACAGCTCCTCGACGTACTTGCCGGGGATCGGGTGGGCGACCTCGATGTCGAGGCTGTCGGCGAGCGTCTTGAGCTCGGCGATCGGCGTCTGGGGCGTGATCTCTACTCCGGCAGCCGCCGACAGCGACTCGTACATCGAGACGCGGTCCCACTCGCCGCCGAGGTCGTACTCTGTGCCGTCTGCCCAGGTGACGGTGGTGCCGCCAGCGACGGCGGTAGCCGCATCCTGCACCAGCTGCTGCGTCAGCTCTGCCATCTGGTTGTAGTCGCCGTAGGCCTGGTAGGCCTCGAGCATCGCGAACTCCGGCGAGTGCGTCGAGTCGGCTCCCTCGTTGCGGAAGTTGCGGTTGATCTCGAACACCCGCTCGATGCCGCCGACGACAGCGCGCTTGAGGAAGAGCTCTGGCGCGATGCGCAGGTAGAGCTCGGTGTCGAAGGCGTTCGACTGCGTCACGAACGGTCGCGCGGATGCCCCACCGTGCATGACCTGCAGCATCGGGGTCTCGACCTCGAGGTACTCGTGCCCGGCGAAGGTCGACCGAAGCGAGGCGTTGACCGCGGCACGCGCCCGCACGGTCGCCCGCGCCTGCTCGCGCACGATGAGGTCGAGGTAGCGCGAGCGCATGCGCGACTCCTCGCTGAGCTCGGTGTGCAGGTTGGGCAGCGGCAGCACGGCCTTCGCCGCGATCTTCCACTCGCTCGCGAGCACGCTGAGCTCTCCGCGGCGGCTCGAGATGACCTCACCGCGGACGAAGACGTGGTCGCCAAGGTCGACGAGCGCCTTCCAGTCGTCGAGGCTCTCCTCGCCAACCTCGGCGAGCGAGACCATGACCTGGATGCGGTCGCCGTTGCCAGCCTGCAGTGCGGCGAAGCACAGCTTGCCGCCGATGCGGGAGTGCACGACGCGGCCGGCGAGGCCCACGATCTCGCCAGTGGCGGTATCGGTCTCGAGGTCGGCGTACTTCGCGCGCACCGCCGAGATCGTCGTCGTGACGGGCACCCCGACGGGATACGCCTCTGCGCCGCTCGCGATCAGGCGCTCGCGCTTGGCGAGGCGCACGGCCTTCTGCTCTGAGATCTCCTCCGAGGTCAGTTCGGGCTCGGGCGCGTGCTCGTCAGACATGTGTACTCCAGGTGATTGCGACTCCCCATGGTATCGGGGGCGCGCATGGGCCTAGGTCAGAACGATGCCCTCGTTGTCGATGAGCCGGGTGGTGCCGACCTTCGCGGCGATCAGCACGGTCGCCTTGCCGCGGTAGTCGTCATCCACGGGAAGGAAGGTCGCCGGATGCACCACCGCGAGGTAGTCGAGCTGCACCTGCTGCTCGCCCATGAGCACGCTCTGCGCAGCCGCGAGCACCGCGTCGATGCCGCGATCGGCAGACGACACGGCAGCCTCGAGAGCCTGGGACAGCACCCGGGCGGCGCGGCGCTGCTTCTCGTCGAGGTAGCGGTTGCGGCTGGAGAGGGCGAGTCCGTCATCCTCGCGCACGATGTCGACGACGGCGACCGTCGTCGGGATGTCGAGGTCGGCGACCATGCGGCTCACCAGGAACACCTGCTGGGCGTCCTTTCGGCCGAACACGACGTGCTCTGGGCGCACGATGTTCAGCAGCTTCGCCACGATCGTCAGCACGCCGTCGAAGTGCCCGGCGCGCGTCTTGCCCTCGTAGAGGTTGCCGACGGCGCCCGCTACGACCTTCGTGGCAATGGGCCAGGTCGGGTAGAGCTCCTCGACCGACGGCATGAAGACGTACTCGACGCCGACAGCACCGAGCTTGTCGAGGTCGTCGTCGGGTGTGCGCGGGTAGCGGTCGAGGTCTTCTCCCGCGCCGAACTGCAGTGGGTTGACGAAGATCGACACGACAACGGTCGGGGCCAGCTGGCGAGCGCGCTCGACGAGGGCGAGGTGGCCGTCATGGAGGGCACCCATCGTCGGAACGAGGGCAACCGGCCCAGTCAGTGTCGACCGCACCTCTGCGATGGTCGACAGCACGATGGGCCGCTTCGGGGTGGAGCTCACGGGCTAGTCCTCGTCTGTCGGGAACGCATCTGCAGGCTCGATCGTATCGGCACGACCAGATGCGAGCGCGTTCTCCACCGACGAGCGCACGAGCGGTGCGAGCACACCCCCTGGCGACTCCATGCCGATGGACCGCAGGATGCCGACCGCCTGCCCGACGATCGCCGCAGAGAAGCTCGTCGCCGTCGCGATCGCCTCCGCGTAGGTCGCACGATCCGCCTCCGCCACGATCACGGGCTCCGCGCCCATCTCGACGACGAGAGCCTGCCCGATCGGCAGCACGGGCGTCGGAGCTGTCACGGCACAGAAGCTCTCGCGAAGCCGCACGAGGTCGATGCTCGTGCCGGTGAACGACATGGCCGGATGCACGGCGAGTGGGATCGGGCGAG
>NZ_JBXMIS010000146.1:0-24741 GCF_057073975.1 Conyzicola sp.
CGCGAGGCCTGGGCGGATGCCGGCATCACCGACATCGACCCCGTGCGCCTCGGCGTGGAGTACTCCACCGGCATCGGCGGACTCTGGACCCTGCTCGACGCCTGGGACACCCTGCGCGAGCGCGGACCGCGCCGCGTGCTGCCGATGACCGTTCCCATGCTCATGCCGAACGCGGCAGCAGCAGCCGTCAGCATGAACTTCGACGCCCGCGCCTTCGCGCGCACCGACGTCTCTGCGTGCGCCTCGAGCACCGAGGCCATCGCCAATGCGTACGAGCACCTGCAGCTCGGCCTCGCCGACGTGATCCTCGCCGGCGGAACGGAGAGCTGCATCCACCCGATGACGCTCGCGTCGTTTGCAGCCATGCAGGCACTCTCGAAGCGCAACGACGACCCGGCTACGGCATCCCGGCCCTACGACGTCGACCGTGACGGCTTCGTCATGGGCGAAGGAGCAGCGACTCTCGTGCTCGAGACGGAGGAGCACGCGCTCGCCCGCGGCGCCCGCATCTACGCGGAGATCGCCGGCGGCGGCGTGACGAGCGATTCGTACCACATCACCGCGCCCGACCCCGAGGGTCGCGGTGCGGCGCGGGCCGTGTACGCGGCGCTGGAGCAGGCTGGTGCGACGGTCGACGAGGTCACCCACATCAACGCGCACGCCACGAGCACGCCCGTCGGAGACATCGCGGAGTACAAGGCGCTGCTCGCCGTGTTCGGCGACAGGGTGCACGACATCCCGGTGTCGGCCACCAAGGCCGCTCATGGGCACCTGCTCGGCGGCACCGGCGCCCTCGAGGCGATCTTCACGATCCTCGCGGTCAAGGAGCGCCTCGCTCCCCCCACCATCAACATTGCGAACCTCGATCCAGAGATTCCGCTGTCGGTCTCGAGCAGCGCGCAGCCGCTCGGCGACGGCCCGCAGCTCGCGATCAGCAACTCGTTCGGATTCGGTGGCCACAACGCTGTCGTAGCGGTGCGCAGCTACAACTGACCCACGGGTTGAGTAGGACGCCGTAGGCGCCCGTATCGAAACCCCTCCGATCAACCGGTTTCGATACGGGCGCCTCGCGACCTACTCAACCAGCGAGCATCTACCGCTGCCAGACCGTGCGGCAGCCGTCGTGCACCAGACATTCCCCATCGAACAGCTCTGCAGCCTCATCCTGCGTCACGAGCCGTTCGAGTTGCTCCATGTCAATGAGCGGTGGTGCCACTTCGTCTACGAGTTCGACAAGTTCCTTCGAGAGCGAGTCCATCATCGGTTCTTCCCTTTCTCCCCGGCCTGAGGTCGGTCGTCTATCCGTTAACTGCGTGAAGCCAGACCACCGGGTTGTCGGCGCTGGCGTGGCGGAATGCCTCGAGCTCGTCGTCCCAGGCCTGGCCGAGGGCGAGGCGAAGCTCGCGGTGGAGTTCGAGGGCATTGGATCCGGCCTGCTCCATGGCGGAGCGGATGCGGTCCTCCGGGATCACCATGTTGCCGACCGAGTCGGTCTGAGCGAAGAAGATGCCGAGGTCTGGCGTGTGCATCCATCGACCGCCGTCGCTGCGTGGCGACGCGTCTTCCGTCACCTCGAAGCGGAGGTGCTCCCAGCCGCGAAGCGCGGAGGCGATAGCGGCACCGGTGCCCTGGGGGCCCTCCCAGAAGAACTCGGCGCGCTGCGAGTTCTTGAGCATGGGCTGATCGGCCCAGTCGAAGTTCACGGCACGATCGATCGCGCGGCCAGCAGCCCACTCGATGTGGGGGCAGAGCGCACGAGGAGCAGAGTGCACGAACAGTACTCCGCGAGTACTGTGCACTCCGCTAGCGGTTGGTGCAGTCACGTCAATCTCCATTCGTTTGGTGCGACTTCCCCATCGACCAACGAATGTGCGTGAAACTGCGATTTGAACTTGTACTGCGATTATCCCCCGAGAAGCGCTCAAATGACAAGCGTGTGATTCGTCGAGTCGGCCTTGCGGTCCGTTTCTCGCGCAGAACTGCCCGCAGGGCCCGACTCACCCGAGACTTTAGACTGGGGCGGTGCCGAACACGAAGCAGACCGTCGCAATCATCAGCGACTTCTACCTCGACTACGTCGGCGGAGCGCAGAGCTCCATGCTCGAGCAGAAGGCGGCTCTCGCCGAGGCTGGTCACACGGTCTACCTCGTCGCCAACGTGCGAAAGGGCACGAGCATAGAGAGCGTCGACCTGGCTATTGCCCCCGCCTTCTCCGTTCCCGGGCTTGACCTCGCTGTGACCTACAACAGGGCGCCTCTCGTGCGGCGCCTCCGCGACTACTTCACAGAGATGCGCGTGGATGTCGTGCACCTGCAGACGGAGTTCGGCCTCGCCCAGGCGGCGGCGACGGCCGCGCACCAGCTCGGGCTCCCCGTAGTGCACACCGTGCACACCTTCTACTGGCAGAGCGCCGGCATCGGCCCCACTCTTGTCGCCCCAGTGGTGAAGGCTCTGCTGCAGTCGATGACGGCCGCGCGATTTCCCACAACCCGCTTCACGGGACGGCCCTCCGACGACACTCTGCGCAACATGACGGCCGCGATGGCCTCGCGTGCCGACCTGGTCGTGTCTCCCTCGGAGCACCAGGGAGCCGACCTCGCCGCGGCCGGGGTGCAGACGCCCATCGTGATCGTGCCCAACCCGATCTCACGATCCCCTCGGCCGGCAACCGTGCTCGCGGACGACGCTCCCCCGCGGTTCCTCTGGGTCGCGCGGTGCGAGCCGGAGAAGCGGCCGTTGGTCTTCGCGGCGGCCGCACTCGAGGCTCTCGCCACGGCATCCTTCGAGGTCGACTTCGTTGGCAGTGGCAGCCAGCTCGACGAGCTGCGGTCGCTCACGCAGTCTGAGCCGCGCATCCGGGTGCACGGAAGCCTCGGCCACGACGCCGTTATCGACCTCATCGACGCGTCGTCAATGGTCGCGCTCACCTCCTACGGTTTCGATAACCAGCCGATGACTATTGCCGAGTCGGTGTCGCGCTATCGCGGCGTGCTGTTCTGCGACCCCAAGCTGCGCGAGGGGCTTGGCGACTCTGGCTACCTCTCGCAGACCCCCGACGAGCAGGGTCTTGCGGCGGCGCTGGTCGAGCTCGTCACGCCGGGGCGGCTGCAGGCGCTCTCGGAGGGCGCTCGAAGGGACGCTGCGACGTTCTCGGCCGCAACCTACGTCGCGCGTATCACGGCCGCCTACGCCCGCGCTACCGAGCTGCGGTCGGCGGCTTAGCCGGTCGGCCCCGTCGCGGCGATTCGGCGTTCAGCCCGTAGGGCTGTGACCCTGCCATGAGTCGCTCGACCTCGTCGAGCCAGCGCAGGTCAGCCTCTGCCGCTGCAACAAGGGACGCGAGCACGACCGCCTCCCCCACGTCACCAGCACTCGCCGCCGTAACGATCGCGAGTGCTGCCTGCGAGGCGTGCCGCTGGGCGGCGATGACCGCGGCTGCATCCGCTCCCGGGAGGGTGACCGCGAGGGCGAGCTTGATCGCGAGCTCGTCGCGCTCGACCCGCGTGACGGGCGAAGCGAGCCATGCCTCAGCCTCTGCGCGGCCCATCGGCGTGATCGCGTAGAGCTCACGGCCCTCAGCATCGACCCCGGCCGCCTCGATCAGCTTGTCGCGCTCGAGCCGGTCGAGTGTCTGGTAGACCTGACCGGCGTTGATCGACCAGGTGCCGCCCGTGCGGCGGTCGAACTCCTGCCGAAGCTGGTGGCCGTAGCACGGGCCGTGGGCGAGGATGACGAGGAGGCTGTGGCGCACCGACATGAGGCAACGCTAGCGAATCACTTCGCCTCCGCGTAGGTGCGCACGATCGCGGTGGTCACGGGGAAGCTGACCGGGAGCTCGCCGAAGATGAGGCGGCCAGCGTCGTGGGCGGCCTGGCGAATGGATGCCGCCACCTGCTCTGCCAGCGCGACCGGCGTGTGCACGATGACCTCGTCGTGCAGGAAGAAGACGAGGTGGGGGCGCGCGGCGGGGTCGGCATCCATTGCCCACAGCTCCCCGCGCAGGCCGGCCATCCAGCAGAGAGCCCACTCGGCGGCCGTGCCCTGCACGATGAAGTTGCGGGTGAAGCGGCCCCAGCTGCGCGACTCGCGGCGTGCGCGGCTCTCTGCGGCCGCGTCGATCGACGACTCGCGACGCCAGTCGGTACCCGGCAGGGGCGAACTGCGGCCGAGGCGGGTCGTGACGATCTCGCCGCGCTCCCCCGCTCTCGCGGCCTCCTCGACCATCGCAATGGCCCTCGGGAAGGCTCTGGCCAGGCGGGGAACCAGCCGTCCACTGTCGCCCGTCGTCGCGCCGTACATCGCGCCGAGCATGGCGATCTTGGCCTCGGCACGGGTGGCGACCGCGCCGCTCGCCACGATTCCCTCGTACATGTCGCCGGAGCCCGCAGCCGCCATGGCGCGGTCGCCCGCGAGGGCCGCGAGCACGCGCGGCTCGAGCTGGGCCGCATCGGCGACGACGAATGTCCAGCCGGGGTCGGCGATCACCGCTCCGCGAACCTGCTTCGGCAGCTGCAGTGCTCCCCCACCGGCGGCCGCCCAGCGGCCGGTGACGACGCCGCCGGGAACATACTCCGGCCGAAAGCGCCCATCGGCCACCCATGCCTCGAGCCAGTTCCAGCCGTTGGCAGTCATGAGCCGCGAGAGCTTCTTGTACTCGAGCAGCGGGGCGATCACCGGGTGGTCGATCTCGGCGATCTGCCACTTGCCCGTCGACTCCACGTTGAGGCCGGCCTTGCGAAGGGCCTTCAGCAACTCTGGGGCCGAGTCGGGATTGAAGTCGAACCCAAGAATGCTGACGAGACGCTGCTTGAGCGCCTCGAGTCGTTCCGGACGTTCGCCTAAACGCGGCCGCTCCCCCAGCAGCGACGAGAGCAGCGACTCGTGCGTGGCGACATGGAACGGCAGCCCCGCGTGCTTCATCTCCACCGCGATGAGCGCGCCCGCGCTCTCTGCCGCGAGCAGCAGCCCGATCCGCGCCGGGTCGCTGGATGCCGCGACCGCCTCCCGCTGCAGCATCCATTCCTCGACGGGGTCGGCCCCCAGCTCTGGCTCCGGCTCGTCGAGGTCGAAGAGCGCCTCGCCCCGGTACCGCGGCTCGAGCGGAACTTCCACCGGTGCATCCCAGACGCTGAGCTCTGCTGTCGCCAGACGCGACCCTGCCGTCAGCGTCGAGGCGCGGAGGATCGCGTGGCTGAGCCGCAGGTCGACGCACCGATCGACGCGCAGCCCGGCCGCGAGCACCCGGGGATACCACCGCCGCGTGTCGTCCCAGACGAACCGCGCAGAAGGATGAGCCGCGACCGCCTGCTCGATGGAGTCGATGGTCTCCTGGCCGACCTCGACGGCGTCGTCGCCGAACAAGCGGGCCTGCTGCCCAGACACGATCACGTACACGGCTCTAGTCTGCCGGTGACCCCCGACCCGCAGCACTCGACCCTCGTTCGCGGGGTAGGTGCATAGTCCACCACAGTCACACCAACCAGTAGCATTTGCAGTGAGCTGCGCAGTCGCCCGATCGCCGCTACCTCTCGACGAACTGGATCCCCGTGCGCCTGCCGATTCGCCTTTCTGCTGCCGTCTCCATCGCCGCCCTTGTCGCCGTCGGTGCTGCGATTCCGGCTGGCGCCGCGACTCCGACACCGGAGCTCGTTGCCGACATCAACCCGACCGGCGACTCCGCCGCATACGACACGATCGTCTACGACGGGCGAATCTACTTCGGTGCAACCGACGGCGTCGACGGCACCGAGCTGTTCGTCTCCGATGGCTCGGTGGGCTCGGCGACCAACCTCAACCTGAACCCGACGGGCGGCTCTGACCCCTACGGCTTCACAATCTTCGACAACAAGCTCTACTTCACGGCGTACGGGCCCGATGGCGGAGAGCTGTGGGTCGTCGACGGCTCCAACGCGCCGGCGCAGGTGATCGACCTCGAGCCCGGGATCAGCGACTCGGATCCCAACGACTTCTTCGAGTTCAACGACATCCTCTACTTCTCCGCGTACAGCTCTGGGGTGGGACGGGAGCTCTTCGGCATCAACACATCCGGTGTCGTCTCCATCTACGGCGACATCGAGCCGGGGGTCTCCTCGTCGAGTGTCGGAGACCTCTACGCTTACGACGGCTTCCTGTATATGTCAGCCTGGAACGGAGCAATCGGCTTCGAGCTGTGGCGCACCGACGGTGTCTCGCCTCCCGTGCTGTTCGCCGACCTCTACGGTGCCAGCTTCGGCGGCAACCCGCACAACTTCGCTGAAGCCGGCGGCGCGCTCTACTTCCTCGCGAACACCGCGGGCGGCGGGCCATACAACTACGAGCTATGGGCAACCGACGGAGTCGCTCCCCCCACTCAGTTGACCAGCGACCTGGCAAACGACAACGGGTTCCAGTACTACTCGGTGTACAACAACGTGCTCTACTTCAGCGCGGGCACCGCCGCCATCGGACAGGAGCTCGGTCACGCCACCGGCGGAGCCGCGCCGACGTACTTCGACATCAACCCCGGGCCAGCCGACTCGGCTCCGCAGGACTTCACGGCGTTCAACGGAGCCCTCTGGTTCGGCGCAGACAACGGCGTCAACGGCCATGAGTTCATGCACACCGACGGCGTCAGCGTCGTCTCCGGTCCGCAGACCGCGCCCGGCGCCGTCTCTGGCTTCCCCTATGGCTTCGTCGCAAGTGGCGGCACGCTGTACGCGACCGCCAGCGCCAACGGGTCGGCGTTCGAGCTCTGGGCAACCGACGGCACGACGGCGGTGCAGGCGACCAACATCGCGCCCGGTGTCGGGTCTGACCCCTACTACGCCGTCGTTCTCGGCGGGTATCTGTACTTCGCGGCAACGAGCCCGACGGTGGGAGGGGAGCTGTTCCGCATCCAGCTGTTCTCGCTCTCGCCAGCGGCGCAGCTCGCAGCAAGCGGACTCGACTCGATTCCGACGGCTATCGGAGGCGTGCTCGTGCTCGCCGCGGGCCTGCTGCTCTTCGCGCGCCGCCGCAGGGCTGCAGCCGCGGGCTAGACCTCGTGGAGGAGTGATCCGTCTTTCTTGAGCACGTTCTTCTCCCCCGCCTCGATGGCGACGGCGAAGCGGTTCTGCTTCGGCGGCATCGGGCAGTTGAATGCGTAGCTGAAGGCGCACGGCGGCAGCACGGCGAGATTGAAGTCGAGCGTGATGGTGCCGTCTGGCTTCGGGGCGACGAAGAGGAACCGCCCGACGCTGTAGGTGCTGACCCCGCTGGTGGCGTCTGCGAAGACGAGTTGCAGAGCGCGCCCCGACTTGAAGGCGGCGAGGTCGTAGTCGACGCCGTCCTTCGTGAAGGTGATGCTGCCGGGGATCACCTCGTCCTTGGTCTTGCCGTTGTCCTTGAGGTGCTCGAAGCCCATCGTGGTGCCGGCAGGGTTCTCGGTGAAGGTCGCCTGGATGACCCAGTCGGGGTTGTACGCGAACGCGTCGATCGAGCCGAACTCCTGAATTCCCTCGGAGTTCGCATCCCACACGCGCAGCGCGTAGTTGCCTTCTGGACTCGCGATGACGAAGCCGGTTCTGCCGTTGCCGAAGTCGATCGCGGATGGCGCCTCGTCATCCTTTCCGCGAACGGCGACAGTGCCGTCGACAATGGCGCCGTCAACGGTGATGTGGTCGGCGGGGCTCGCGGTGACCGAGAGGCCGGACGACCCAGCAGGCAGGGGCGCCCACGTGCCGGGCACGCCCCAGATGGTCTGCTCCGAGTCGACCCACTGGGTATTCGTCAGGGCAAGGCTTCCGGTCGGCTGTACCACCGAGAGCTCTCGACGCTCGCGGTAGGTTGCGAGAAGGGCTTCTGGGGTTGGTGCGGTGGCTGTCTCGGTCATTCGTCCATCCTTCTAGTAGTCGCTGGGTGCAACCGACAGGGACACGGGTTTATTCGCCTACTGCACTGCCCCGTCACGCAGTCAACCCCTCGCCGCCTCTCAGGTGCGGTTCCTACCGTTGGGTAAACGACGAAAGGACACACGGATGGCTGACAACGGACACACCGCGACCGTACCGACCGGCGGGGGCGCACGCACCACCCGCAAGCAGAACGCAGAGAAGGGCTTCACCGCCTCCAAGAAGCTCACCGACAGCCTGCAGGCGGTGCTGGTCGACCTGATCGAGCTGCACGTTCAGGCCAAGCAGGCCCATTGGAACGTGGTCGGCCGCAACTTCCGCGACCTGCACCGCCAGCTCGACGAGATCATCGATGACGCTCGTGGTTTCAGCGACGAGGTCGCGGAGAGGATGCGGGCGCTGCACGCCATGCCCGACGGCCGAAGCGACACCGTCGCGGCCACCACCACCCTGCCGGAGTTTCCCAACGGCGAGATCGACACCACGGCGACGGTTGACCTCGTGACCGTCATGCTCGAGGCGACGGTCGACACAGCCCGCCGCGTGCACGACGATGTCGACGAGGAGGACCCGACGAGCGCCGACCTGCTGCACGCCATCATCATGCGCCTTGAGCAGTTCGCCTGGATGGTGTCAGCAGAGAACCGCACGGCCCGCACGAAGGCCTAGCCGAACACGCGAGCCGCATGACCCGCTGTCTCGGTGTCGATCGCGAAGATCGAACCGGACAGCGGGTGCGTCGCGAGGTCGCGCTCGCTGAGGTTCTCCCTCGCGCTCGCGACGAACAGCGTCGACATGCCATCGCCGCCGAAGGTCACGGAGGTCACGTTCGGCACAGGCAGCCCGATGGTGAGTATCTCGTTGCCGTCCGGGTCGAGCCGCGTCACGCGCCCGCGACCGTACTCTGCCGTCCAGATGCAGCCGTCGAGGTCGACCACGAGGCCGTCGTATGTCGCTCCATGGTGGAATGCGGAGACATCCTTGATCTCTCCCCCGCGGGTGTAGGTCGCACTGTAGATCGACCCGACGCTCGAGTCGGTGAAGTAGATGCGGCGGCCATCGGGCGACCAGTCGAGTCCGTTGGCGACGCCGACGCCTCCGAAGAGCAGCCGTGCTCCGTCGTCGGTGACCGAGTAGTACGCGCCGTCGGGTTGGTGCCTGGTGAGGTCGGCAGAGCCGGTGATCCAGCGGCCCTCCGCGTCGACCCTGCCGTCGTTGAGCCGCATGCCGGGATGGGCGTGGGCGATGGCAGCGATCTCCCGCAGAATCCTCCCCTCCGCGTCGATGATGACCACGCGAGCGTCGAGCGATGCCACGAAGCCCTCCGTCGCCGGGTGAAAGGAGCCAAGCGGCGCGGGAAGCTGAAGCCGCTCGTCCTTCTCCCCTGACTGCGGACCGTTCAGCCCGCTGCGGTAGAGGCCGCCCGTCGTGATGTCGCACCATCGCAGCGAGCGCGACTGCGCTTCCCAGACGAGGCTCTCTGCGAGGATCGCGCCGCTCCTGCGGAAGAGGTGTACCTCGTTCATGTCCCAACGACAGCATGGAGCGGACCATGCTGTCTAGGCCCTTGTCACGCCTCCCACGGCCTGGGGTATACGCGCTGCGCTACGGCCGAATGAGTGGCTTGCGTCGCGACACCCAGAGCACACCGGCCGCCGTCGCACTGATGACGAGTGCGATGAGAACGACATAGAACGCGACAGAGAGGTAGCCGTTCGCGGAGAGGTTCGGGTTGAGGAAGGGGTATGGGTACCAGAAGTCGTTTCCGTAGACGGTGTCGACAGCGAGCGGACCGCGCACCAGCGTGTAGACAACCCAGGCAATCGGGAACACGAGCACCTTCCACAGCTGCCGCGCCTCGATGGGAGAGCGGCCGGGGGCGAGGATCCAGTCGAGCA
Source organism: Conyzicola sp. (assembly GCF_057073975.1). Lineage (NCBI taxonomy): Bacteria > Bacillati > Actinomycetota > Actinomycetes > Micrococcales > Microbacteriaceae > Conyzicola > Conyzicola sp. The sequence goes on from NZ_JBXMIS010000146.1 coordinate 9,767, forward strand.
GCATCCACAGGCACGCGATCACGTGCAGCACCTCGTTCGACCAGGCGAGCGTCGCACCCTGCGGCAGCTCGATGCCCCGCAGCAGCAGGTTGTAGACGATACCCGTGACGATCATGTAGGTCGCGGCGGAGGCGCGCACCATGGTGTACCACTGCGGGTCCGGCCTGGTTCGGGTGACGAGGAAGAATGCCCCGATCAGCAGCACGACGGCGGAGATGATGTTGGACTCGATGGTGAAGAAGCTGAAGAAGTGCACGATGTGCGCCGACGTGTCAACACCGCCCTTGTCTGCCCAGTAGCCGATGCTCGTCTGGAGCTGGCCGACGACCGCGGCGATGATGGCGACGGCAACGGCAACGCGCAGAACCGCGAAAATGATCCTCATGGCGCCAGCGTAGAGCCAATCGTCTACGCGCGCTGTGAACTCTCTTGCGCGAGTCGTTCCAGCCGGAGCCTGGTGTTGATCTCGCTCGTGGAGGGCCTCCCCAGCAGTCGCGAGAGCACCACGAGGGAGATACGGGTCGCCGTGATAGCCGGCCACCAGGCTCGGCGAAGACCGAGCATCCTGCGGTACTCCAAGGGGATTGTCGCGACCGCACCGGCGAACAGGATGCCGTAGGCCGGCATAAGGGACCGCCGCAGCGGTGGTCGACGGATGAACCGCACCGCCTGGGCGACGCGCTCATCGCTCACGAGCTGCGGCTGGAACGCGGCCAGCTGGTCTCGCAGCTCGCGTTCGCTGCGCGGAGGGTTCGCGACATCCATGAGCTCCCCCGCCGTTGCCCACTCGGCGACGTAGCGGTCCGCTCCCCCGGGGATCGGGCCGCCCCAGACCTGGTGGCACGAGAGAAACGACTCCTCGAACACGATGTGCACCCAGCGCAGCAGCTCTGGGTCTGACGCGGAGTACGGCTGATTCTGCTCGCCGTAGGTGCCCTGCACACGAGTGTGCAGCCGCTTGACGTACTCCGAGCCCGCGCGAGCCGCCTCGGTGTCGGCGAACGTCGTCGTGAGCACCCAGCGAACGGTGCCGGCGAGGCGCCCGAGCGGATCCTCCCGATAACGGGACCAGTCGTGCACACCCGCCATCGCGCCAGGATGCAGCGCCTGCATGAGGAGAGCCCGGATGCCGGCGACCGTCACCGGCATCGCGCCGTGCACCGCCCACACCGCTGACCCCGGTCCGAAGAAACCGGCGTCGTCGCCGTTGCGCATCGCGAGAACCCAGTCGGGGGAGCCATCGGCTGAGCCGGAGAACGCCGCGAGGATGTAGTCGCGCCACCCAGCGCCGATTCGTCTTCTCACACTGCCATCATGCACCCGCGGCGCACCCTAGAAGTCGAAGCCGCCGAAGTCGCCCCCACCGAAGTCGCCGCCGCTATCCGCGCTCGCGTCGCCGCCGTCGGCACCCGCGTCGGCGCCCGCGTCAGTGTCACCACTGCCCTCGCCGCCGTCGGCCGAGGCATCGGCACCGGGGTCAGGCAGGAAGGCGCTGACGAGCGCAGAGCCGATGACGTATCCGGCGACGGTTCCGAGCAGTGAGCTCATCACCATGCCGCCGAAGCCGACGCCGTTGCCGTTGCCGCCGAGTGAGCGCTCCATGGTTCCCGGATTGCGCAGCTCCTGCCTCGTGGCAGAGGTCGCGAGCGACCGCGCCGATGTGTCGCGGGGCGCCTCTCCCTCCGGTGCACCCGCGCTCAACTCGCGGAACAGCAGGTCGCGCTGCTCCTCGGTGAGCTTGGAGAACGCCTCGGTGTGCACCTGCTCGATGGTCTCCGGCGGCGCCGTGCGCAGCAGATAGCGGTAGCGCTCCACGGCGATCTCGTCGTCGGTACGCTGCGCGGCGCGCTGTGGCGTGCGCTGCGCCTGCTGCTCGTCGTCTCCGAAGAGGCGGTCAAAGAGGCCCATGGTGGTCCTTCCTGTCGGGATGGTTCGTACAGTACGAAACCCTCCTGTGCCGATGCTGTGGCTCTGCCAAGTTCATCCCAGCGGATGACCAATAGGATGCTCGCGGTGCTGCCCGACCGCGACACCGCGACCCTAGACTGACCGGCATGACAGACCGCTGGACGTACACCGCCGTCGCCCGCCTCACCGATTTCGCCATCTGCCCGCGGTGCGGCGTGACGGCGCTCATCGCCGGAGTCTGCAGCAACTGCCGTGCAGACCTGCGTGGTCCGGTGGCGATCGAGCTTGCGGCCCAGACCTCGGTGGCGGTGGCCGCCCTCCAGGCACGCGCGGCGATCATCGACCGCCTACCCGACGCAGCGCTGCAGACTGCGGTGGCTCCCCCTGTCGGCGCGCCCACGCCAGTGCCTGTGCCAGCGGACGAACCGCCGGCCGTCGTGCCCGGCGCCGCGCGCCCGTCGTCTCAGCTCAGCCTCCAGTCGGTGCTTGCGGTAGCCGGCGCCGGGCTGTTCGCCATCGCAGCGATCTTCTTCACCTTCCTCAGCCCCGACCTCGAGGGCCAGCAAGACCTGCGAACGATCATCGTCGCCATAACCACGGTCGTCTTCCTCGGCGGCGCGTGGCTCCTCGCCCGCAGCGGCCTCACCTTCTCCGGCGAGACGGTCGGCGCTCTCGGAATGGTCTTCGTCGCGCTCGACGTGTGGTCGGTGACGCGGTACGCGCAGCAGCCCCTCGCGGAATGGACGGTCGCCGGGATCGCGACCCTCGTTGCCGCCGGTGCGATGATCGGCATCGCCGTGCTCGCCCGCATCCGCACCTGGCTGTGGACAGGAGTCATCGGCCTCGTCCTGGTGCCCGCCTTCTTCGGGTATGGCGCTGATCACGAGTGGTACTCGATCCTCGGCCACGTCGGCGTCGGGTTCGGCGCCGTCACCATCGTCACCCTCCTGCCGCTGCTCTCGCGGCGGTTCGCCGGCAGCCTCGAGGCTGAGCGCGTGGCCCTCGTCGTCATCCGCCTTGTGTTGCTTCCCGTCATCGCGGTGCAGCTCGTCGCAATCGCTCCTCCCGCGCCGATCGACCAGTTCCTCGCAACCGGGGCGGTGTTCCTCGCGCTCGCAGTCCTCTCCGCCGTGAGCACCCGCGACTCGCTGCCTCGACTGTGGAGCCTCGCAGCCGGCGGGCTCACCGCTGCAGCCGCCGCCGTGGTCCCCCTGCACTGGAGCGGCCAGCTGCTCGACACCTGGCTCATCGCCGTCGTGCCTCTCGCCGCACTCGCCGCCCTCGTGCTGCTCACCGCCGTGGTGCAGGTCGGTTCTGTGCAGCTCGGTTCTGTGCAGGTCGGTTCTGTGCAGAGCGGGTCTCTTCACCGCGTCATCGTCGTCGTCGGTGCGTGGATAGCGACGGTGCTGGTGTCCGTTCCCGCCGGACTCCTTGCACTCGTGAACGCCATGACGGTCGCCGTCTGGTGGGGCGACGAGCACGACACCGCACCAGCGGTGATCGGCGTTCTCGCGCCCTTCGCCGCCGGTGCTGTTGTCGCGGTTCTCGGTCCGCGACTCGCGAGAACGCCGGCCGGGGCACGCGCCGTGCGCACGATCGCCCTGTCTAGCGCCGCGTGGTTCGGCATGTACGCTCTGCTGGCCCTCACAAGCCTGTCGGCCCTGAGCATCGAGGGCAGACTCGCCGTCGGCATCGGCAGCGTCGTCGTGATCGGCATCGTCGTCTGGCGGGTCGCTGCGATAGCGGGCTCGCCACTGCACCTTCGTCTGCCGCTCGTGGTTGGGGCCCACGTCATCCTTCTGCACTCCCTCGCGCAAGCGTGGCAGGCGGGCGTTGTCGGCACCATTGCGCAGGTGGCCGTCGTGCTCGCCATCGTGCTGCTCTCGACCACGGTCGCTCGTCCAGTGCGACCCGCCCACATCATCGCGGCAGCGACGCTCGCCCTCTTCGTCTTCTCCGGCGCGCTCGACGAGTACACGATCCTGCACCCGGATGTCATCGTCGCCCTCACCGCGACCCTCGGCCTGCTTGCCGCCATCGCAGCAACACTTCTCGCTCGACTGCGGATCGAGTACTGGTACTCGCTGCTTGCCGTCGCTGCTGTGCCGTTCGCGCTCGCCCTCGCATGGCGCCTCGCAGAGGACACAACGTGGACCGCGCTGCCAGCGGGAGCGGCGGCGGTACTCGGCGTCGTGCTCACCGTTGGCCGTCGCCCTGGGCACGTCGCGCCGCTCCGCGCCCTCGGCGCTGCGCTGGTGGTTCCGGGCCTTGCCGTCGTCACCGTCGGTGTCGTTCCTGCGATTGCGTCGACGAGCGGCTCACCCATCGTGCTGCCGATCGTCGCAGGGCTCGTCGCCCTCACGCTGCCGTTCACCGTGGCCATCGGGCACGCTCTCGAACGGCGAGGAATCAGCACCGCCGACGCGCGCATGGCACGGCTCGCCGTCGAGGCCTCCGCTCTCGTCACGGCGGCGATCGCCGTTGTCATCGCCCTTCTCCGCATCGCCGCCGGATTCGACACGACGTTCCTGGTGCTCGCGATCGTCGGTCTTGGCGGGGCCGCGACCACGCTGTTCAGCGCTCGGCGCTACGGGTGGGTCATCAGCTACGTCTCGTGGTCGGGAGCGCTGTGGTGCCTGTTCGCCCTGTGGGGCGTAGACGTGCTCGAGCCCTACGTGCTTCCTCCGGCCATCGCGGCCGTACTCATCGGCGGCGTCGCAGTGTTCCGGGGTCGACCAGGGCAATGGATGGTGCTCACTGGCCTCGTCGTCGGCGCCCTTCCGACTCTCGGGCTCCTGGCCGTCGAGCACGGAGACGACGTGGGCCTCGCCTGGCGTCTCTGGGGGCTTGTCGGTGCCACGGGGCTGCTCATCGCACTCGGCGCGCTGTTCGGCCGTCTCACGCGGCTCGCGACGCTGCGGGTGCCCGTGCTCGCGGTCGCGATCCTCACGTCGTCGTCTGCGGCGATCGCCGCCGTCAACCGGGGAATCGACCGCTCGACTCCCCCGGTCGATGCGCTGACATTCGACATCGTGCCGGTGCTCGGGCTGGCAGCACTCGGTGCAGTGCTCGCCGCCCTCGCCGCCCGTCTCATCGGCTCCTCGTCGCGATGGCTTCTCGTGCCGGCCCTCGCCTACCTTCTCGTTGGAACGGCCGCCGGAATCCGGCAGGACCAGGTGTCGATCTGGACCCTCTTCTGGCTCATGATCGTCTACCTCGTCGGCATGCTGGTAGTCGTCATACGCACGAGAACACGCGCGTCGGCCCTACCGCCCGCCATCGTCTGGTTCGGCTTCGCCTGGGTCGCCTCGGTCGTCAGCTGGAGCCAGCGCGAAGTGCTGCGCGTCGAGGGCTTCTCTGTGCCCATGGCGATTGCATTGCTGGCGGCGGGCATCATCGCCTGGCGCACGACAGACCGCGACGCAACGGTCACGTCGTGGCCGGTGGGCTTCCGCGGGTCATGGCCACTCCTCGGGCCCGGGCTGTTCGTGCTCTTCGTTCCGTCGATCCTCGCGACCTTCACGACACCCGAGACGTGGCGCGCGGTCTTCGTCATCGTGCTGGCGCTCGTGGCGATCCTCCTCGGATCGCGGCTCAAGCTCGCGGCACCGTTCATCGGCGGAATCGCGGTGCTGCCGCTCGAGAACATCGTCGTGTTCTCTGTGCAGGCCAGCCGCGACATCCAGTCGACTCCATGGTGGGTGACGCTCGCGTCTGCCGGTGCAGTGCTGCTAGCCATCGCCGTGACGTCGGAGCGCAAGACGCACGGCGGCGGTATCGCCGCGCGAATCCGCGACCTCAACTAGGCAGCCACGCAGTCTCGCTCGTACTTTCCAGGCTCAGGTGGCCGGATTGGCGGCCGGTTCGGCGACGGGCACGGACTCCGTGGTGCCGGCGTAAGTCGCCGAGATCGTGCGGTACGACCTCGTGAGGAAGGCGAGCACCGCGACGACGATCATCACGACCCCGGCGACGAGGAACACGAGCGCGATACCCCGCGCCTCCCCCGTGCCGAGCAGCCAGCTCCAGGTGCGCGCGCCCGCATCCGATCGCATGTAGGGGATGATGAGAAACTCCGCTATCGGCGCGACGAGAAATGCCGTGATCGGGGCGGCAGCCGCCTCGAAAGCCGCCGCGAACCCGAAGACGCGACCCTGGGTCTGGAACGGCACGACCTTCTGGATGACGGTCTGCTCCGACGCCTCCACGGCCGGGATCAGCACCATGTAGAGCCAGATGCCCGCAGCATAGAGCAGCCATGACTCTCGGATGGTGAACAGCGCGCCAAGCAGGCCCATCACGATCACGAGCAGCAGCATGGTCTTCACGGGGTTTCTGCCGAGGCCGAACTTCGCGATGAGCAGCCCTCCGACAATGAAGCCGGTGCCGGCAACGCCGAAGACGAGACCCCACGCCTCGACGGAGAACAGCTCGAGTCCGTACGGGTCCATGAGCGCCATGTAGACGCCGCCGATGAGGTTGTTGAACGTGGCGAAGATGATGAGGGCGAACAAGCCGGGCACCAGGCGAATGGCCTTCACAGCACCACGAACGTCGATGATGGGCGCCGACTCCTCGACGTGGGGCTTCTCCTCCGGAATACGGAGGGTCAGCAGGTGAACGAGAACGAGCGCCGTCACGACGATCGAGATCAGCAGCGTCCAGCCCATGCCGAGCAGGCCGATCGAGAGCCCGGAGAACACACTCGTCACGATGAAGGCGAGACCGGTCACCGTGCCGACGAGACCGTTGGCGTTGGCGTGCCGCTCCACGGGAATCAGCAACGTGACGGTGGTTGACAGCGCGATGTTGCGCATGTTCTCGATGACGCCACCGAACAGGATGATGCCGGCGAACAGCCAGAACCACGGCCCGCCGAGGTCGAGAAGCGCCGACTCCGGGAACAGCAGGTAGAGCACACCGGCGATGGCGAACGCCGTGAGTGTCGTGAGGCTCGCGAAGACCATCGCCTGGTGCTTGCGGTGGCGGTCGACAATTGTGCCGAACACCATGCCGAACGCGGCCACGAGCAGCATGTAGGCGCCGCCGATGATGCCGGTGGCGAGCACCGACCTCGTCTCGAGGTAGACCCAGAAGGTCAACGCGAACCAGAGGAAGCTCGACGTGACGTTGGCGACAGCCGTGTTGACGAGCACCTGCAGGAAGGTGCGGTTCGCGCTCGCGGGCGGAACGTTCGTTGGCGTGGCGGGTGCATCCGTCATGCTTCCACCGTAGAGGAGGGAGCCCACATTGGAGAGCGTTCGATCTGCCGTCAGCGTGTCAACCAATGTCTGGTTCCAGAACGTCGAACCAGTAGCGGCCCGGCTGACGAATGCTGATGCTGCCTCTAGACCGGAGGGCACATAATGACACGACCAGGATCCACCGTCCAGAACCCCGGCATCCCAGCGCGCGCACTCATCACGGCGCTGCTCTCGGTCGCGATGGTCACCGTTGCCGTCGGATGCGCACCGGTTCCGGCGCCCGCAGAGCCGGAGACGCCAACCCCAACAGGCTCAGGAACCAGCACGCCGACGCCCACGCCCGATCCTGTCAGCGCGCCCCTGACTATCCCCGACTGCGAGACCCTGCTTCCCATTGCGACCGCGAGGTCGGCCTTCGCCGACTCCACGGAGTTCCTCGGCGAGAACGTGGCGACGGACTACTACCCCTGGTATCAACTGCCAGCGGTAATCACGGCAGTATCCGGGGTCACCAATGCGCGGTCGTGCTGGTGGGGCGTGCCCAACTCTGACGGCTCCTTCATCCTCCTGGTTGCAGAGATCGACCCGGCTACGCGCGCCTCGATCGAGGCTGCGCTGACCGCCGAGGGCTTCTCGTCGGTATCGATGGGCACGGTCACGGCCCGAGAGGCGGAGCGCGAAGGGATGTTCTCTCTCGAGGCCGAATCGCACCTCTTCACCGGCGACGTGTGGATTCTCGTCGACGACGGCACCCTGGCGGTGTCGGGCACCGTCGCGGGCTCGGCGCTCGACGCGTTGCGCACGGCGAACCCAACGATGGGGTTGTAGGAGTAGGGCGGACGGGACTTGAACCCGTGACCGACGGATTATGAGTCCGCTGCTCTAACCAGCTGAGCTACCGCCCCGTGACGTCAAGACGTCGAAAGAGAATCTACCGGAGTCGCACCGTGTTGGAGATTCAGGACTCGACACGTCCATCGGGGCACGCTGCCTTACTTGCGCGCACGAATCGCGCAAGAAGTCCTGAATCTTCGAAGGATTGGGCTAGTCGGCTGGAGAGGGAAGGGCGGCGCCGTCGGCAGACGGCTCGTCGCCACGGCCCAGGCGCAGCGCCTTCTTGAGCGCGGCGCGCTTGGCACCCTTCACGCGGGGCTGGAAGTCGCCGACGATGAGGTCGGCAACCTTCTCGCCGCGGTACAGCGCCTCGAAGGTGTCGAGGGTGCGCTTGATGTCATGGGCCTCGACGATCTTGAGGCTCTCGCGCTTGAATGCGTCGAGCTTCACTGGTGAGGCGGTGAGCACGTCGGTGAGGCGACGGGCGAGCTCGTCGACGTCGCCGGGCTCGAACAGGTAGCCGTTCTGCTTGTGGTGCACGAGGTGCGGCAGCGCCATGGCGTTCGCGGCCACGATCGGCAGGCCAGACGCCATCGCCTCGAGGGTCGCGATGCTCTGCAGCTCTGCGATCGACGGCATGGCGAATACGGTGGCGCGGGTGAGGGTGCGGCGCAGCTCCTCGTTCGAGACGTACCCGGTGATCGTGACGCGGTCACTGACGCCGAGCTGGGCGGCGAGGGCACGCAGGTGACCCTCCTCCTCGCCGTGTCCGACGAGAACGAGCTTCGCGTCGAGCGCGGGGTCGAGCTTGGCGAATGCACGAACAAGCTTGTCGATCTGCTTCTCGCCCGTGATGCGGCCGACGAAGACGATGACGTTCTCTGTGCGCGGCTCGAAGCTCGGCGTGTAGTCGCTGGCCTGGATACCGCACGAGATCGCGAGCACCGGATGGATGTTGATAGCCGCTTCCAAGAAGTCCGCCGCCTTGCGCGTCGGCGAGGTCACGGCCTCTGCGCGCACGAACGAGCGGTACGCGGCCGCCCAGGCCTGCCGCACGGCGAAATTGTGGATGAACTTCGGCAGCTTCGTGTGCTCGAGGAGGTTCTCCGGCATGAAGTGGTTCGTGCCGATGAGCCGGATCCCGCGCTCCACCGCCGCCTTGGAGAGGCCGCGGCCCGTGACGATGTGGGACTGGAAGTGAACGACGTCTGGCTTCACCTCATCCAGGATTCGCGCCGCGTTCCGCTCGATTCGCCACGGAAGGGCGTAGCGCAACCACGGGTGCGGGTACCAGCGCCAGCTGCGCAGCCGGTGGGCGATGATGGTCTGGCCCTCGACCTCTTCCGTCCAGGTTCCGTGCCTTTTGTCGCCTGACGGAGCGACCACGTGAACCTCGTGCCCGCGGGCGACCAGTCCAGCGGCGAGTCGCGCCGCGAAGATGGCGGCCCCATTGATATCGGGCAGGAATGTGTCGGCCCCGATGAGGATCTTCAACGGACCCGTCGACGTCGAACCAGACGCGGCCGAACCGGCAGAGGTGTCAGGCAAATTGGGTTGTCCTTGGCTGGGGCGGCATCAATCGCGCCGGGGGGCGTGGGTACAAAAGTACCCTAGTGCTGCGATTGCGGGTGGTGTTTTGCGAGCTGGAGCACGCCGTAGATGGCAAGCCCTCCCGCCACGACGAAGGCGAAGATCGCCCACAGGGGTGCCTGCGAGGCCTCCCCGAGCACGATGACTCCGATTCCGACGGCGACGAGCGGGTCGATCACGGTGAGGCCCGCGACGACGAGATCTGGCGGCCCGTTGGAGTACGCCGTCTGCACGAAGTAGGTTCCGAGCGAGGCGGCGACGAGCATGCCGACGAGGCACAGCACGGTGAGCCACTCGGCATCGCCGAGCTTGAACCCGCTGAACGACAGGGTCTTGATGCGGTCGATGACGACCTTGGCGAGTGTGGCGACGAACCCGAACAGCACCCCGGCTGCACCGATGTAGAAGATCGGGGTGATCCGCTTGCGCAGAACGATGAAGACCACGCTGAGCAGGATCAGCACCCCCACGAGGATGCAGAGCACGATCGCCAGCTGCTTCTCCGTGATCGGGCTCGACTTGGCGGTGACGGCGGCGATGGTGACGAAGAGGCCGACGCCACCGACGCAGAAGGCGATGGCCCGCTTCGAGAGCCGGTCGAGCTTCACACCGGAGAGCCGGGAGTTGAGGATGGCCGTGACGACGAGCGCGACGGCGCCGAGCGGCTGCACCACGATGAGCGGGGCGAAGACGAGGCTGGTCAGCTGGAACAGGATCGCGAGGCCGAGCACGAGGCTGCCGAGCACCCACGCGGGTCGGGCGAGCAGTGACAGCAGCTGGCGCACGCTGAGACCGGCCTTGGTGTCGACCGCAGCGCCGACCTTCGAGACGCCGCTGTGCTGCAGCTGGGTGCCGAGGGCGATGAGCACGGCACCGACCAGGGCGATCGGGATGCCGATGGCCTGAGCTGGTGTGAGCGTGATCTGGTCGGCAATGTCGGCGAGTTCGGGCGGCACCCGTCGAATCTACCGGCTCGCACGCCGATATTCTTGAGACATGGCCGTACTACCGATTCGGATTACGGGCGATCCGGTGCTCCACTCCCCCGCCCAGTCCGTCACCTCCTTCGACGCGGAGCTGCGCGCTCTCGTCGCCGACATGTTCGAGACGATGGAGGAGGCGCCGGGAGTCGGCCTCGCTGCGCCCCAGGTCGGAGTGCCGCTGCGGGTCTTCGTCTACAACTGGCTGGATGACGACGAGCGCCTCTGGCGCGGTGTCGCCATCAACCCGGAGCTGCTGGTAACCCCGACACCGGTCGGCCCGGCCGACGAGGAGACCGAGTCAGAGGGCTGCCTGTCGATACCGAGCGAGCGCTATCCGCTGCGACGAAGCGAGCGGGCGGTGCTGACGGCGTTCGACCTCGATGGCACGGCGTTCGAGGTCTACGCCAGCGGCTGGCTGTCACGCATCTTCCAACACGAGTTCGATCACCTCAACGGCATCCTCTATGCCGACCGGCTCGAGCATGTGCACGGTCAGGCGGTCGCCAAGACGATCAAGAAGTCGCGGTGGGGTGTTCCTGGCAACAGCTGGACGCCCGGGGTCGACGACATCGACGCCTAGGGCCGCGCTGCCCTGTTCTTCGCCGCACTCCGAATCGCCTCGATGAGCGTCTCTGGCAGCACGTCCTTGTACATGACGGCAAAGGCGCCAGCGCCAGCGGCGGTTGGGATGTAGTCGTCGAGGTCGAGGGCGGTCAGCAGCACGACCGCCGGCACGGGGGCGAGCTCGCGCACCTGCTCGTCGCCGAGGATGCGCTGCGTCGCGACGAAGCCGTTGACCCTCGGCATCCGCACGTCCATCAGCACGACGTCGGTCTGCGTTCGCCGCACGAAGGCGAGGGCCTGGGCGCCGTCACCCGCCTCGCCGACCACCTCGATGCCCCGCGTGGCCTCGAGAACCATGCGGTACCCGGCGCGCTGCAGGGGCTGGTCGTCGACGACGAGCACCCGGATGGGCGATGCGGCGCCCACTACGCGCCCAGCCCGCGACTAGGCAAGGTTCACGCCGTGGATGCCGTTGTGGTATCGAAGTGCCGGAAAGCTCGCCGAGACGGTGAACCCGACCCCTGGCACCGCGTTGGCGGTGAAGACGCCGCCGAACAGCTCTGCACGCTCGCGCATCTCGGTGATGCCCGCGCCGCTCACGACACCGGTGAGCGCCATGAGATCGTCGTCGAGCTCGTATCCGCCATTGCGGGAGACCTCATTGGGATCGAGGCCCTCGCGGCGCGAGGCCGAGCGGATTCCGTCGTCGTCGACGACGAGCTGGAAGGCCTCGTCTGTCCACGTGAAGGCGATCTTGACCTCGGTGCCCTCTCCGCCGTGGCGAAGCGCGTTGGTGAGCGCCTCCTCGAGGATGCGATACACCGAGAGCTCGGCACCCGGCTTCATGTCGAACCGCTCGCCGGTCTCCTCGAAGGTGATCACAAGCCCCGCATCGCGCATGACCTTGAGCAGGTCGCGCGCGCTCTTGAGCTCCGGCTGGGTCTCGACCGCCGCCTCGCCGTCGCGCACCACGTTCATCACGCGACGGAGGTTGGCGAGGTGGTTGCGGGCCGACTCCCCGATGACGTCAGCGGCGCGCACGGCGGCCTTGGGATCCTTGACTCCTGCGTACCGGGCGCCGTCGGCCTGGCTGATGAGAACCGTCATCTCATGCACCGACACCTCGTGCAGCTCGCGGATGATGCGAAGCCGGCCGTTCTGCTCGGCGAGGGACACCTCGAGCTCGAGGCGGTCGCGCTCGATGTCGAGCACCCTGCTGCGGTCGGCTGCGTGGCGACGCCGAGCGACCCGGTAGACGATGAATGTCACGAGAAAGGCGAGAACGGCGGCGACTGCGACGCCGGCGAGCACGGCTGCCGCAAGGAGGGAGTTGGACTCGATCCACTCGATCACGCTGCTCCTCATGACTCGTCCGACGAGAGCGAGGCCCGCCCCCGGCCGAAAATGGCCAAGAGCGAGCCTACCGCGCCACGACCGTTAGTCCCGAGTCGGCTGCTCCGGGTAGCGGTTCGCCCGCAGTACCTCGAGTCGGGAGCGGTACTCCTTCTCCTCGATGTCTCCTTGCGCGAATCGCTCCGCGAGGGTCGACTCCGCGCTGCGGCTTGCGGCCCAGCCGTGGCCCCACGGACCGCCGTGGCCGTATCCAGGTCCGCTCCATCCAGCCCGACGCCACCGGCGGCCGGCGATGGCGACGACGAGCACGACGACGAGGATCCAGAACAGCGGGATCAGCAGGAACAGCCATCCGAATCCGAAGCCAGGGCCTCCGAGGTGGGCGATGGGCCCGACGATGGCGAGTGATGACAACACGGTTCTCCTTCCACGGGCTCCGTGCGGAGCCTCATGGAACCAAGCGTGCCCGCGGGCGAGTCGTGGCGAATCTGCCCTGCGGCGTCACTGCTGGTACTGCGCCGGGTGTACGGGAGCGCGGCCGGCTACTACCGCTGGCCGGGAGTCACGAGGCCCGTCTCGTAGGCCACGACGACGAGCTGCACCCGATCGCGCGCGAGGAGCTTCGACATGATGCGCGAGACGTGGGTCTTGGCCGTCAGCGGGCTGAGATACAGGCGCTGGCCGATCTCGTCGTTCGTGAGGCCGAGGCCAACGAGCGAGAGCACCTCGCGCTCGCGCTCGGTGAGCACCGACAGCTGGGCCGTGTCGGGCGCCTCGGCAATGGATCCGGCAATGCGCTCGAGAAGGCGCTTGGTGACGCCCGGGCTCAGCAGGGCATCCCCGCCGGCCACGACGCGCACGGCGCGGATGAGCTCGACGGGCTCGGTGTCCTTCACGAGAAATCCGCTCGCCCCAGCGCGAATGGCCTGGCCGACGTACTCGTCGAGCTCGAACGTCGTGACGATGACGATGTGGGTGCCGGCGAGGTCGGGGTTGGCGGCGATCTGCTCTGTCGCCCACAGGCCGTCGCCGTCGGGCATGCGGATGTCCATGAGCACCACATCGGGCTTCAGCGCGGTCACGAGGGCGACCGCCTCCGTTCCGGTGCCGGCCTCGCCCACGACCTCGATGTCTGGCTCCGACTCGAGCAGGCTCCGGAACCCGCCGCGAATCAGCTGCTGGTCGTCGGCGATGGCGACGCGGATCATCTGCTCTCCTCCGTGGGGATGGTTGGCGCTGTGCGGACGGTCTCCTCCGTGGGGATGCTCGCCGAGACGGTGAACCCTCCGGCAGCCCCGGAGCCGACGCTCAGCGTGCCGCCAAGCAGCTCTGCCCGCTCGCGCATTCCCATGAGCCCTCGGCCGGCACCGTCGTCGGTGCTCGACGGACCCCTTCCGTTGTCGGTGACGCTCAGGGAGTAGTCGGCGGCGGTCTCCGACAGCGCAACCGTCGCGCGCGTCGCCCCGGAGTGGCGAACGACATTCGTCAGTGACTCCTGCGCAATGCGGTAGAGCGCGAGCTGCACCGACTTCGGCACCTCGCCGAGAGAGTTCGACAGCTGCACATCCACGCCCTGCGCGGTGACGCTCGCGACGAGGCCGTCGAGCCGGGAGAGGTCTGGCTCTGGCACGAGGGGGGCGTCGGTCGAGCCGTCGCGCAGTATGCCGAGCACGGATCGAACCTCGTCGAGTGCGGTCTTGCTGGTCTCCTTGATGGCAGCGAGGGCATCCCTCGCCTTGTCTGGGTTCTTGTCGATGAGGTGGAGCCCGACGCCGGCCTGCACGTTGATCTGGCTGAGCGAGTGCGCGAGCACGTCGTGCAGCTCTCGGGCGATTCGCACCCGCTCGGCCTGCACCTCCGACTGCCGGCGTGCCGCCACGCGTCGCGACGCCTCCTCGATGCGCTCCCGCTGGGTGCGCAGTCCCTCGGCGAACCCGACCAGCAGGAGGATTCCGATCGTGATGCCGACGATGCGCACCGGCTGCCAGTCGAGGCCGAGCAGGGTGCCGATGGCAATGGACCCAAGCCAGGTGGCCGCGATCGTCGCCCACGCCCACACCCGGGCGCCGCGCACGATGGCGGATCCGATGGCGAAGGCGAATGCGATGTACGGCGGGCCGTCGTTGCCGGCCAGCAGCAGGTCGACGGCGGCAGCGAGACCGACGACGGCCACGACCGGCCCGGGGAAGCGTCGAGCGGCGATGAGGGCGAGCGGCCCGACGAGAGCAAGGCCGATGGCGAAGAACGCCGCCTGCGGGCTCTCGAAGACCACGCGTGATGCGCCCCTGCCCGCCGTCCAGTCGACGAACACGGTCGGCAGCTGAACCAGCAGCGAGATGATGACGGGCGCCCAGAGCCGGAAGCCAGCAGACGACTTGCTCTGAAAGCGCCGGGACTCGTGCTCAGGATCCCACCACGGCGGGTGCCAGTCCGTTGCATCCCAGTCGCGCGCGCCCCATCCGCGGCCAAATCGCTCGTGGCCGTATACGCCCCGACCGAACGTCTCGCGACCTGATCGGCGGGCGCTACGGCGGGACGG
>NZ_JBXMIS010000147.1:0-7543 GCF_057073975.1 Conyzicola sp.
GGCGGTTGAATGTGCCTTCCCCTCGATGGCTCACTGCGATCCACCGAATTAAAGGAGATTCCCACATGTTCGCAACGCGCACTACGCGTGCCAGGCTCACCATCGCCGGCGCGACCCTAGTCGTCGCAGGCCTGCTCACCGGCTGCACGACCGGCACCACAGGAGGCGGCAGCGCCCCGACCAACAACACCGACAACGAGGCATCCGGCGACACCATCGTCATCGGCTTCTCCGGTCCGGCAGCCGACCACGGCTGGCTCGGGGCGATCAACTCCGCAGCCATCGCCGAGGCGGCGAAGTACCCAGACATCGAGCTCAAGGTCGCCGAGGGCACCGACGACGCCAACCAGCAGATCGCTGCCGTCGAGACCTTCATCAACGATGGCGTCGACGCCATCGTGCTGCTGCCCACCGACGGCGCCCTGCTCACCGAGGTCGCCATCAAGGCGATGGAGGCTGGCATCCCGGTCATCAACGTCGACCGCGAGTTCTCGAGCACCTTCGCCGCGCGCGTCACCATCCTCGGTGACAACTACGGCATGGGCGTCAGCGCCGGCACCTACATCTGCGAGAAGGTCGGCGGCAACCCCGACGCCGTCGTCGCCGAGGTCGCCGGTCTCGACTTCCTCCCGCTCACGCAAGACCGCTCGCGCGGCTTCGCCGACGCCCTCAGCGACTGCGGCCTGACCGTCTCCAACCGCGTTGCCGCCGACTTCACGGTCGCCGGTGGCGAAGAGGTGACGTCGCAGCTGCTCGCGGCCGCACCCAAGATCGACGCCATCTGGAACCACGATGACGACCAGGGTGTCGGCGTGCTCGCTGCCCTCGAAGCCGCCGGCCGCGACGAGATGATCATGGTCGGTGGGGCAGGCTCCGCCAACGCGATGAACCTCATCAAGTCGGGTGACTCCGTGCTTGAGGCGACGGTCATCTACCCGTCGACGCAGGCTGCCGACGGCATCCGCCTTGCCCGTCTCGTGGCACAGGACAAGTCGCTCGGAGACCTCGTCGAGGTCGAGGTGCCGAACCGCATCGTGCTGAACGCGCCGGTAGTGACCGCAGAGAACGTCGACAAGTACCTGCCGACCGCCTTCGCGTCCTAAGTACAACCGGAGGCGCCCGCTGCCGAGCCGGTGGCGGGCGCCTCTGTCACTTTCCAAGAGAGAACTGACACATGTCTTCACTTCGCGTCGCAATGATCGGCCACGGCTTTATGGGCGCAGCCCACTCCCAGGGCTGGCGGGTCGCCCCGCGGTTCTTCGACCTCGACCGCACGCCAGAGATGGCAGTCGTCGTCGGTCGCAGCAAAGATGCGGTGGATGCCGCAGCCACCACCTGGGGCTGGGCAGAGTCGGCGACCGACTGGCGCTCCGTCATCGAGCGCGACGACATCGACATCGTCGATATCGTCACCCCGGGCAACTCGCACGCGGAGATTGCGATTGCGGCTCTCGCGGCTGGCAAGCACGTGCTCTGCGAGAAGCCGCTCGCCAACTCCGTCGACGAGGCCGCAGCCATGGCGGATGCCGCAACGACGGCGCTTGTGGCCAGCGGCGCCCTCGCCATGGTCGGATTCACCTACCGCCGCGTGCCGGCCGCCGTGTTCGCCCGCGACCTGGTCGCCGCCGGAGCCGTTGGAACCGTCTATCAGGTGCGGGCGCAGTATCTGCAGGACTGGCTCGTCGATCCTGAGGTTCCCCTCGGCTGGCGGCTGCAGAAGGATCGCGCCGGCTCTGGTGCGCTCGGCGACATCGGAGCCCATGCGGTCGACCTCGCGCAGTTCATCACCGGCCAGCGAATCGAGTCGGTCAGCGCCCTGCTGCACACCTTCATCGAGGAGCGACCGCTGCAGGAGGCGGCGTCGGGCATTGCCGGCACGGCATCAAGCGGCCGCGGCACGGTCACGGTCGACGACCTCGCCCTCTTCAGCGCCCGCTTCGACGGTGGCGCCATCGGCTCGTTCGAGGCCACGCGCTTCAGCACCGGCCGCAAGAACGCCCTCCGCATCGAGGTCTCCGGGTCTCTCGGTGCTATCTCGTTCGACCTCGAAGACCTCAACTCACTTGGCTTCTACGACCGCACCGCCCCCGGTGACCGGCAGGGATTCACCAAGATCCTCGTCACAGAGCCGGTGCATCCCTATATAAAGGCGTGGTGGCCGGCCGGTCATATGCTCGGCTACGAGCACGGCTTCTCTCATCAGGCCAAGGACTTCGTCGAGGGCATCGTGACGGCGACGCAGCCGCGACCCTCGTTTGCCGACGGGCTTCAAGTGCAGCAGGTTCTCGAGGCGGTCGAGTCGAGCTCGACGGCTTCGGCGATCTGGACGACAGTGGACAACGAGTAGAA
Organism: Conyzicola sp.; assembly: GCF_057073975.1. NCBI lineage: Bacteria > Bacillati > Actinomycetota > Actinomycetes > Micrococcales > Microbacteriaceae > Conyzicola > Conyzicola sp. Next base: position 2,350 of record NZ_JBXMIS010000147.1, read on the forward strand.
AGGGCCAGCAATGCCGCGACCAATCACCCTCTTCACCGGCCAGTGGGCCGACCTTCCATTGGAGGAGGTCGCGCGCCTCGCGAGCGGCTGGGGCTACGACGGCCTCGAGATCGCCTGCTGGGGTGACCACCTCGACCCGTGGCGCTGGGACGAGCCGGGGTATGTCGAGGGCAAGCTCGAGCTGCTCTCCCGCTACAACCTGAAGGTCTATGCGATCTCCAACCTCTTGAAGGGCCAGGCCGTCTGCGACGACCCGATCGACGAGCGGCACCGCGGCATCCTTTCTGACCTCGTCTGGGGTGACGGCGAGGCTGAGGGCGTGCGCCAGCGCGCCGCAGAGGAGATGATGCTGACGGCCCGCCTCGCGGCGAGGCTCGGCGTCGATACCGTCGTTGGCTTCACGGGGTCGTCGATCTGGAAGTACGTCGCGATGTTCCCGCCCGCAACGCAGGAGATGGTGGATGCCGGATACCAGGACTTCGCCGACCGCTGGAATCCGATCCTCGACGTCTTCGACGAGGTCGGCGTGCGCTTCGCCCACGAGGTGCACCCGAGCGAGATCGCCTACGACTACTGGACGACCGTGCGAACCCTCGAGGCGATCGGCCACCGGGAGGCCTTCGGGCTCAACTGGGACCCCTCGCACATGGTCTGGCAGGACATCGACCCGGTCGGCTTCCTCTGGGACTTCAGAGACCGCATCTACCACGTCGACTGCAAGGACACGAAGCTCGGCCGCGCCAACGGCCGCAACGGAAGGCTCGGGTCGCACCTCGCCTGGGCCGACGGTCGCCGGGGCTGGGACTTCATCTCGACCGGTCACGGCGACGTGCCGTGGGAGGCCTCGTTCCGCATGCTCAACCAGATCGGCTACACCGGCCCGATCTCTGTCGAGTGGGAGGACGCCGGCATGGACCGCCTCGTTGGCGCGCCGGAAGCCCTCGCCTTCGTGAAGCGGCTGGCCTTCGAGGCGCCGACCGTCGCGTTCGACGCGGCCTTCAGCACCAGGGCGTAGTAGCCGCTACGCCTTCGCCTTCGCCGGCGCGGACTCGACCATCGCCTCGATCCGCGCCGGGGAGAGCGCGTGGTGGATGGCGAGCATGCTCGCACCCATCATCGCGGCGTTGGCTCCCGCCTTCGACTGCGTGATCTGCAGGTGCTCTGTCGCGAGTGGCAGCGATCGCGTGTAGACGATCTCGCGGACGCCAGCGATGAGGTGCTCACCGGCCTGGGCAAGAGACCCGCCCATGACGATGACGGACGGGTTGATGAGGCTGACGCACGCGGTCAGCACCTCGCCGATGTCGCGCCCAGCCTGGCGCAGCGCCTGGATGGCCTGGATGTTGCCCATCTGCGCGAGGTCGACGACGTCTTTGCTCGTCTCCGCCTCAATGCCCTTCTCCCGCAGCGCGCGGGCGATGGCCGGCCCGGCGGCAAGCGCCTCGAGGCAGCCGAAGTTGCCGCAGTGGCACGGGATGTCGCTGCCGCGCGCGATGTGCACGTGGCCGATATCGCCCGCTGTGCCCTGTGCTCCGCGCTGCAGGTAGCCGCCGGAGATGACGCCAGAGCCGATGCCCGTCGCCACCTTGACGAAGAGCAGGTGGTTGGTCTCCGGCCAGGCGAACTCGCGCTCCCCGAGCGCCATGATGTTCACGTCGTTGTCGACGAGCACCGGTGCCTCGAAGGTGTTCTGCAGCCAGCCCGGCACGTCGAAGCGGTTCCAGCCGGGCATGATCGGCGGGTTGATCGGCATGCCGATGTCGAACTCCACCGGGCCGGGCAGCCCGACGCCGATCGCGAGCAGGTCGCTGAGTGGGCGGCCGAGCTCTGCCATGAGCTCGAGGCCTAGCTCGGCAACGCGGGTGAGCACGACGGCGGGTCCGTCTGCGATGTCGATGGTCTCGAGGCGGCTCGCGAGGATGCGCCCGCTGAGGTCGCTCGCGCCGATGCGCACGTGGGACGCGCCGACATCCACACCGAGAACCACTTTGCCGGATGACGCGATCGCGAACTGCGTCGACGGTCGCCCGCCGGTCGAGACGGCTTCGCCCACCGGCGCGACGAGCCCGAGGGTCATCAAGATGTCGATGCGGGCAGCGACGGTCGAGCGCGCGAGGCCGGTCATGGCTGCGAGCTCTGTACGCGTGCGCGGGCGTCCGTCTCTGAGCAGCTGGAAGAGTTCGCTCACGACCGACGATCCGAGTGCATTCACGTGACTTATGTCATCCACACGTCAGATATAACCACATTCTCGCCTTAAGTGCCGTCTGTGGCGTCGAATCAATTCCGTTCATCCGCGGGCCACCGGCCAGTTGGTTTGGCTGACTACCGTGCGGGGCATGCCCGCCCTCCGCATCCTCGTTCCCCTCCTGCTCGTCGTGACACTCGCGGGCTGCTCGAGCGACGACGGTGCGCTTCGCCTTGTCGACACCAAGGCATCGGTGCAGCTGCTGCGCAACGAGGCCTGGTTCCGGCTGCCCGACGTCATGGTCAAGGGGGATTCCGAGACGACCGATGTGTCGATGCCCTGCGACGACGACGGGCTCCAGCGCTCCTGGCTCTCTGGAACGACGGCCCTCATCAACAACTCGTTCGCCCCGCGCACGGCCGGCGTCGCGAGGGATCTCGTCGCGAGCTTCAGCGAGCAGGGCTGGGACTCCTCTGAGCAGTCGCTCGACGGCTCGACCCGGTACACCCTGCAGAAGCTCGACTCCTTCGCCGTCATCTCCGTGCTGGCGACGGAGAAGGCCGACGGGCACCGCGCATCCATCGCCATCTCCATCACCGGGCCATGTGTTGCCACTGGTGGAGAGGACTCGGATGAGGTTCGCCTGCTCGAGGGCCGCAGCTAGCCCCCATCTGCCGGGGGTAGAGTTCTCAGTGGCCAAAGTATCTCGACGTCGAACTACTTCGACGCCCTGAGTCGGCCACCGACTCCTACCTCACGATTGGATTTTCGACGTGGATCTTTTCGAGTACCAGGCCCGGGACCTTTTCGAGTCCTACGGTGTACCTGTACTTTCCGGCATCATCGCTGACACCCCTGAGGAGGCGAAGGCGGCTGCGGAGAAGATCGGCGGCACCGTCGTCGTCAAGGCGCAGGTGAAGGCTGGCGGCCGCGGCAAGGCCGGTGGCGTGAAGGTCGTTCACAGCCCAGAGGACGCCGCCACGGCAGCAGAGGCGATCCTCGGCCTCGACATCAAGGGCCACATCGTCAAGCGCGTCATGGTCGCGCAGGGCGCACGAATTGCCCAGGAGTTCTACTTCTCTGTGCTGCTCGACCGTGCCAACCGCAGCTACCTCTCGCTCTGCAGCGTCGAGGGCGGCATGGAGATCGAGGAGCTCGCCGTCGAGCGTCCAGAGGCCCTCGCCCGCATCGAGGTCGACCCGATCGTCGGCATCGACCTCGCCAAGGCGCGCGAGATCGCGACCGCTGGCCACTTCCCGGCCGAGCTCGTCGAGAAGGTTGCACCAGTGCTCGTCAAGCTCTACGAGGTCTACAAGGGCGAGGACGCGACGCTCGTCGAGGTCAACCCGCTCGTGCTGACCGAAGACGGCGACATCATCGCCCTCGATGGCAAGGTCTCGCTCGACGAGAACGCCGGGTTCCGTCACCCCAACCACGCTGACCTTGAGGATGCCGCTGCCGCGGACCCCCTCGAGGCCAAGGCGAAGGCCAACGACCTCAACTACGTGAAGCTCGACGGCGAGGTCGGAATCATCGGCAACGGAGCAGGACTCGTCATGTCGACCCTCGACGTCGTCGCGTACGCCGGAGAGAAGCACGGTGGCGTCAAGCCGGCCAACTTCCTCGACATCGGCGGCGGAGCGTCGGCCGAGGTCATGGCCGCTGGCCTCGACGTCATCCTCGGTGACTCCCAGGTCAAGAGCGTCTTCGTCAACGTCTTCGGCGGCATCACCGCGTGCGACGCGGTGGCCAACGGCATCGTCGGCGCCCTCAAGACCCTCGGCGACGCGGCAACCAAGCCCCTCGTCGTGCGCCTCGACGGCAACAAGGTCGAGGAGGGTCGGGCGATCCTCGCCGCGGCCAACCACCCGCTCGTGACTCTCGCCACCTCCATGGACGACGGCGCCGACAAGGCCGCCCAGCTCGCTAACGCTTAAGGAACAGAACATGTCGATCTTCCTCACCAAGGACTCCAAGGTCATCGTCCAGGGCATCACGGGCGGCGAGGGCACCAAGCACACCGCCCTCATGCTCAAGGCCGGCACCAAGGTCGTCGGCGGCGTCAACGCCCGCAAGGCCGGCACGACCGTTGAGCACGAGGGCGGCGTTTCGCTGCCGGTGTTCGGCACCGTGGCCGAGGCCATGGCAGAGACCGGCGCCGACGTCTCCATCGTCTTCGTGCCGCCGGTGTTCGCCAAGGATGCCGTGCTCGAGGCCATCGAGGCGGGCATCCCGCTCGTCGTCGTCATCACCGAGGGCATCCCCGTGCAAGACAGCGCCGAGTTCTGGGCGAAGGCCAAGGAGTCGGGCACGACCCGCATCATCGGCCCGAACTGCCCTGGCATCATCACGCCGGGCGAGTCGCTCGTCGGCATCACCCCGGCGAACATCACCGGCAAGGGTCCCATCGGCCTCGTCTCGAAGTCGGGCACCCTGACCTACCAGATGATGTTCGAGCTGCGCGACCTCGGCTTCTCGACCGCCATCGGCATCGGTGGCGACCCGGTCATCGGCACGACGCACATCGACGCCCTCGAGGCGTTCGAGGCCGACCCCGACACCAAGGCGATCGTCATGATCGGCGAGATCGGCGGCGACGCCGAAGAGCGTGCCGCCGACTACATCAAGGCGCACGTCACCAAGCCGGTCGTCGGCTACGTCGCGGGCTTCACCGCCCCCGAGGGCAAGACGATGGGCCACGCGGGCGCGATCGTGTCCGGCTCGGCCGGCACGGCCCAGGCCAAGAAAGAGGCGCTCGAGGCCGCCGGCGTCAAGGTCGGCAAGACGCCGAGCGAGACCGCGGCGCTGCTCCGCGAGGTCTACGCCTCCCTGTAGGGCCGACCCGCGCCTCCTCGACGGGCGTGTTCGTCACGACCGGTCGTCCTCGGACGCCCGGTCACGGCGGACACGCCCGTCGTCGTCCGCCGGGGAGCCGGGTGCTGCCCCGCGGGCACCCGGCACATGGTCGTCGCCCGGCGGCGGGGCAGCCGGTCGGCCCCGGTCGGC
>NZ_JBXMIS010000148.1:0-15171 GCF_057073975.1 Conyzicola sp.
CCGATGAGGATGACGTCGGGCTGTCCGTTGGCCGCTTCGGCGAGCACGTACGCGCCCTTGACGGCGCCGGCGGCCGACGCGAACTCGTCACCGGATGCCTCGCCCTCGCCGCGGGCGAAGACGGGGATGTTCTGGCGGGTCAGCGCGATACCGGCGGGACCGGCGGTGCGGCGGAGCATCTCGAGCCACACGACGGAGGTCTCGTTGGCATCCGCGGGGCGCACGAGCGCGAAGTTCGGGATGGCGCGGAGGGTCGCGAGCTGCTCGATCGGCTGGTGGGTCGGTCCGTCTTCACCGAGGGCGACTGAGTCGTGGGTCCAGACGTAGATCGCCGGTGCCTTCATGAGGGCGGCGAGTCGAACGGCGGGGCGCATGTAGTCGCTGAAGATGAGGAACGTGCCGCCGAAGGGGCGCGTGTTGCCGTGCAGCACGATGCCGTTGAGGATCGAGCCCATGGCGTGCTCGCGGATGCCGAAGTGGAGGACGCGGCCCTGCGTGCTGCCGGTCCACTCGTGCGTCGAGTGCTCGGCGGGAACGAAGGATGCAGCACCCTCGATGGTCGTGTTGTTCGACTCCGCGAGGTCGGCTGATCCGCCCCACAGCTCGGGGATGACCGGGCCGAGGGCCGAGAGCACCTTGCCAGACGCGGCGCGGGTCGAGACCTCCTTGCCGGCCTCGAACACCGGAAGGGCCTCTTCGACGCCCTCTGGCAGGTCGCCGGTCAGGATGCGGTCGAGCAGCACCTTCTTGTCGGGGTTGGCCGCAGCCCACGCATCGAGCTGCACCTGCCACTCGGCGTGCTGCTCCTTGCCGCGCTCGACGGCCTTGCGGGTGTGGCTGATGACCTCGTCGGAGACGTCGAAGCTCTTGGCTGGGTCGGCACCCAGCACCGCCTTGAGTGCTGCGAGCTCCTCGGCGCCGAGGGCGGATCCGTGGATCTTTCCCGTGTTCTGCTTCTTCGGGCTCGGCCAGCCGATGATCGTCTTGAGGATGATCAGCGACGGCTTGCTCGTCTCGCCCTTGGCTGCCTCGATGGCGGCGTGCAGCGCGTGCACGTCTTCCTTGTACTCGCCGGTCTTCTTCCAGTCGACCGTCTGCACCTGCCAGCCGTATGCCTCGTAGCGTGCTGCGACATCCTCGGTGAAGGCGATGTTGGTGTCGTCCTCGATCGAGATCTGGTTGGAGTCGTAGATCGCGATGAGGTTGCCGAGCTGCTGGTGGCCGGCGAGCGATGATGCCTCGCTGGTCACGCCCTCCTGCAGGTCGCCGTCGCCGGCGATCGTGTAGATGAAGTGGTCGAACGGGCTCGTGCCCGGTGCGGCCTCAGGGTCGAACAGGCCGCGCTCGTAGCGGGCGGCATAGGCGAAGCCGACGGCAGAGGCGAGGCCCTGGCCGAGGGGTCCGGTGGTGATCTCCACGCCGTCGGTGTGGCCGTACTCCGGGTGGCCCGGCGTGAGCGAGCCCCAGGTGCGAAGTGCCTTGAGGTCGTCGAGCTCGAGGCCGTAGCCGCCGAAGTAGAGCTGCACGTACTGGGTGAGCGAGGAGTGCCCGACCGAGAGGATGAAGCGGTCACGACCGATCCACTCGTTGTCGCTCGGGTCGCGGCGCATGACCTTCTGGAACAGGAGGTAGGCGGCCGGGGCGAGGCTGATAGCCGTACCTGGGTGTCCGTTTCCTACCTTCTCGACGGCGTCGGCCGCGAGGATCTTTGCGGTGTCGACGGCTGAGCTGTCGATCGGTTCCCAGGAGAGAGCTGCCACGAGATAGATGACCCTTCTTCAAGCTCGACAGCGGACAGGAGAGCCGCCGTTGTATGAGGCAAGACCAGCCGCATCCAGTTCCCATGGGCAGCAACGACGGCCGCGGGGGCAGTGGCTGGAGGGGGTGCCGGATCGGAGGGCAAGCACAGTCAAGTATAGAGAATGCCGATAGGGGTGGTTCGTTCTGTGACGCACAGCCCTGCCAGACCCCTGTGAGATTGAGCCTAGAATTGACGTCGAACCGCGAGAGCTAAACTGGGGACAAATGAGTACAGCCGTCGAGAGCCGCACGAGCGCTCCCCGTATCGGCTTCGTCCGCTCGGTCAAGGCCTACGTCGCGCTGACCAAGCCCCGTGTCATCGAACTGCTGCTCGTCACGACGGTGCCGGTGATGATCCTCGCGGAGCGCGGCATCCCGAACCTGTGGCTCGTGCTCGCCACCCTCGTCGGCGGCTCGCTCAGCGCTGGCAGTGCCAACGCGTTCAACTGCTACATCGATCGTGACATCGACCGCATCATGAAGCGCACGTCGAAGCGCCCGCTCGTCACCGGTGAGCTGACCGACAGGCAGGCGCTCGTCTTCGCCTGGGTGATCGGGGTCGGCTCGGCGGTGTGGCTCGGGCTTCTCGTCAACTGGCTCAGCGCGGCGCTGTCTGTTGCGGCCATCCTGTTCTACGTCTTCGTCTACACCCTGCTGCTCAAGCGCCGCACGCCGCAGAACATCGTCTGGGGCGGCATCGCCGGCTGCATGCCGGTGCTCATCGGCTGGGCGGCCGTCACCAACTCCCTCGACTGGCCGGCACTCGTGCTCTTCGGAATCGTCTTCCTCTGGACTCCTCCGCACTACTGGCCGCTGTCGATGCGCTACCGCGCCGACTACCAGTCGGCCAACGTGCCGATGCTCGCCGTCGTGCGCGGCCGCACGGTCGTCGGCCTTCAGGTCATTCTCTACGCGTGGGCAACGGTCGTGTGCTCGCTGCTGCTCATCCCGGTCGCCGACATGGGCATCGTCTACAGCGCCGTCGCGCTGCTCGCCGGTGCCTGGTTCGTGGTCGAGTCGCACCGCCTGTACAGCCAGGCCATTCGCCACGACGAGGTCAAGCCGATGCGCCTCTTCCACAGCTCGATCAGCTACCTGACTCTCGTCTTCGTCGCAGTCGGCATCGACCCGCTGCTGCCCTTCTAGCCGGCTTTCACCCCAGCGGTCGCCGGCTCGGTCTGCGCTGGAGCGTGGTCTGAGCTCGACCGCCCGCGCAGCGACAGCACGACCGCCGTCATGGCTGCGGCGAGAGCGCACGCCAGCACCATGTGGATCGCAACGAGCGGCTCTGGCAGCCCGAGTCGCGCCTGGGCGAGCCCGACGGCGACCTGCACCACCTCGATGCCGACGAGAAGCGCAGCGAACCGGATGAGGCGGGGGTCGGCCAGTCGAACAGCGAGCACCAGCAGAACGAGGCTCAATCCCGTCGCCGCGTAGGCCGGCCACGAGTGGAAGTGCTGCAGCAGCTCGGAGTTCAGCCCGTTGCGCGACGCGCCGCCGTCTCCCGCGTGCGGGCCGGATCCGGTCGTGACGATGCCAAGGAGCACGGTGATTGCGACGAGCAGCGACGTGACGTGGGTGAGAACACGGAACCAGACTGGAGTCAGGTACGAGCGCGAACGCTGGCCGTAGTAGACGCGGAAGACGAAGACGGCGGCGAGAACGACCAGCACGACGCTGGCGAGGAAGTGGAGGCCGACCACGTACGGGTTGAGGTTGGTGAGCACGGTGATGCCACCGAGCACGGCCTGAAGCACGATGCTGAAACAGGGGATGAGGGCGAGCCAGAACAGATCGCGGCGCTGCCGGCGCATCCGCACGATGAGCAGGAACGTGATGATCGCCACGATCTGGATCACGAAGAACAGCAGGCGGTTGCCGAATTCGATGACGCCGTGGATGCCCATCTCCGGCGTCGTGACGAACGACCCCTCGGTGCACTGCGGCCAGGTCGGGCAGCCAAGGCCGGATGCCGTGAGACGCACGGCGCCACCGGTGAGCACGATAAGGAGTTGGATGGCGAGCGACAGCCACGCGAACACGCGCACCCGCCGGTCGATCGTCGTCGGGAGCCAGTTCACCCGCTCATTCTAGGCAGGGCGTTGCTGGGTCGTTACCGCACGAACTCTGTCATCATCAGGCGGAGGCTGTAGTCTTAACGGGCCCGGGAGGCCGAGCCTGAAGCAGCTCCCGACGGCTCCCCACACACTTTCCCGCGCAGATGCGCGAGGAATGCCGCGGCCGCGATAACGGTTCTAGCGGTGAGAGAAGAGGTAGAGATGTCTGACGTGCTCATCGACCGACCCGAGCTCAACAGCCTCGGGCAGTACGAGTTCGGCTGGTCCGACTCCGACGCAGCAGGGGCATCTGCCCGGCGCGGCCTCAGCAAGGAGGTCGTCGAGAACATCTCCGACCTCAAGAACGAGCCAGAGTCGATGCGCAAGCTGCGCCTCAAGGGCCTCGACCTGTTCGGCAAGAAGCCCATGCCGACCTGGGGCGCCGACCTCAGCGGAATCGACTTCGACAACATCAAGTACTTCGTGCGCTCGACGGAGAAGCAGGCCCAGACCTGGGACGACCTGCCCGACGACATCAAGAACACCTACGAGAAGCTCGGGATTCCAGAGGCTGAGCGCCAGCGCCTCGTCTCCGGTGTCGCCGCCCAGTACGAGTCAGAGGTGGTCTACCACACCATCAACGCCGAGCTCGAGGCCCAGGGCGTCATCTTCATGGACACCGACACGGCCCTTCGCGAGCACCCCGAGTTCTTCGACGAGTACTTCGGCACCGTCATCCCGCCCGGCGACAACAAGTTCGCCGCGCTGAACACCGCCGTGTGGTCGGGCGGATCGTTCGTGTACGTGCCGAAGGGCGTGCACGTCGAGATCCCGCTGCAGGCCTACTTCCGCATCAACACGGAGAACATGGGCCAGTTCGAGCGCACGCTCATCATCGCCGACGAGGGCAGCTACGTTCACTACATCGAGGGCTGCACGGCTCCGATCTACAAGAGCGACTCGCTGCACTCCGCCGTGGTCGAGATCATCGTGAAGAAGAACGCCCGCGTTCGCTACACGACCATCCAGAACTGGTCGAACAACGTCTACAACCTCGTCACCAAGCGCGCGATCGCGCACGAGGGCGCGACGATGGAGTGGATCGACGGCAACATCGGCTCCAAGGTGACCATGAAGTACCCGAGCATCTACCTCGTGGGGGAGCACGCCAAGGGCGAGACGCTCTCCGTCGCGTTCGCCGGCCCCGGCCAGCACCAGGACGCCGGCGCGAAGATGATCCACATGGCGCCGTACACGACGTCCTCGATCGTCTCCAAGTCGATCGCCCGCGGTGGCGGTCGCGCCGGCTACCGCGGCGAGGTGCGCGTGGATGAGAAGGCCCACCACTCCGCCAACACCGTGCGGTGCGACGCGCTGCTGGTCGACACGATCTCGCGCTCCGACACCTACCCGGCGATCGACATCCGTGTCGACGACGTGCAGCTCGGCCACGAGGCGACCGTGTCGCGGGTGAGCGCAGAGCAGCTCTTCTACCTGCAGTCCCGCGGCATGCCAGAGGACGAGGCCATGGCGATGATCGTGCGCGGCTTCATCGAGCCCATCGCCCGTGAGCTGCCGATGGAGTACGCGCTAGAACTCAACAAGCTCATCGAGATGAGCATGGAAGGCAGTGTCGGCTAGATGTCCGTGGCAATACCCGAACAGCTCGGCGCGAAAGCGCACACGGACGGCGGCTGGGGCCGCTCCGACGTGCCGGTGCAGACCCGATCCGCACGATTCACCTCCAACGTCGCCTCTGAGTACCCCGATGTCACCGGCCGAGAGCTCGAGTGGAAGCTCACCCCGGTCGCCCTCGTGCGCGACCTCATCGACGGCGACCTCGACGGCCGCGCCTACAAGTACCTCTCCACCGAGGGCGAGGGCGGCAAGACCGACTGGGTCGGTCGCGACCATGCCAGCATCGGATCCGCCGGCATCGCTGAGGAGAAGTCGTCCGCGAACGCGTGGGGCTCATTCGAGCACGCGCTGACCATCACGGTGAGCGGCGAGCAGCCCGCCCAGGTGCTCGTCAACCGCGGCGACCTCGGCGCGGCACCGAAGGCAGCCCACACCGTCATCACGGCCGAGGCCAACAGCACCGGCCTCGTCGTCATCCAGAGCAGTGGCCAGGCGCATCTCAGCGAGAACGTCGAGATCGTCGTCGAGGAGGGCGCGCACCTCACCGTCGTCTCCATCCAGGAATGGACGGATGACTCCACCCATCTCGCAAGCCACTTCGCCCAAGTGGGCCGCAACGCCACATTCCGCCACGTCGTGGTCTCGCTCGGCGGCAAGGTCGTTCGCGTGAACCCCAGCGTGCACCTGTCTGGCGAGGGAGCCGACGGCGAGCTCTTCGGCCTGTACTTCGCCGACGCCGGACAGCACCTCGAGCAGCGCGTCTACCTCCACCACCAGGCAGCCAACACCCGTGGCCGCGTCAACTACAAGGGCGCTCTGCAGGGCGATGGCGCGCGCACCGTCTGGGTCGGCGACGTGCTCATCGGCCGCGACGCCGCCGGAACCGACAGCTACGAGCAGAACCGCAACCTCGTGCTCAGCGAGGGAACGCGCGCCGACTCCATTCCGAACCTCGAGATCGAGACCGGCGACATCCTCGGGGCTGGCCACGCGAGTGCGACCGGCCGCTTCGACGACGAGCAGTTGTTCTACCTGCAGGCGCGCGGCATCACAGAAGACGAGGCACGCCGTCTCGTCGTGCTCGGCTTCCTCACCGAGATCATCCAGAAGATCGGCAACGTCGAGATCGAGCAGCGCCTGCTCGATACTGTAGTCGCTGAGCTGGGGGCTGGTTCCTGATGCCGGCGACCAAGGTATGCGCCCTCGACGAGCTGCAGCCGAACGCGGCGAAGAAGGTAATCGTCGACGGAACCCCGATCGCGATCGTCGTCGATTCCGCAGGCACAGTGCACGCCCTCGGCGACACGTGCACGCACGGCGATATCTCTCTTTCCGAGGGTTTCGTCGAAGACGACACGCTCGAGTGCTGGGCGCACGGCTCGAAGTTCGAGCTGACGACCGGCAAGCCCCTCACTCTTCCGGCCTATGAGCCGGTTCCTGTCTACAACGTCACCATCACAGATGGCGACGTGTACATCGACCCCAGCGATACCGTCGCCGTTTAAGGAACAACCATGTCAACACTTCAGATCACCGACCTCCACGTCAGCGTGGAGACCGAGCAGGGCACGAAGCAGATCCTCAAGGGCGTCGACCTCACCATCAACGAGGGCGAGATCCACGCGATCATGGGGCCGAACGGCTCTGGCAAGTCGACCCTCGCCTACACGATCGCCGGTCACCCCAAGTACACCGTCGACAGCGGCTCGATCACGCTCGACGGCGTCGATGTGCTCGCGATGAGCGTCGACGAGCGTGCTCGCGCCGGCCTCTTCATCGCCATGCAGTACCCGGTCGAGATTCCCGGTGTCACGGTGCAGAACTTCCTTCGCACCGCGAAGACCGCGATCGACGGAGAGGCCCCTGCGCTTCGCCCGTGGCTCAAGGAGATCCGCTCCTCGATGGACGCGCTCCGCATGGACAAGGCCTTCGCCGACCGCAACGTCAACGAGGGCTTCTCTGGTGGAGAGAAGAAGCGCCACGAGATCCTGCAGCTCGAGCTGCTCAAGCCGAAGTTCGCCGTGCTCGACGAGACGGACTCCGGTCTCGACGTCGACGCGCTCAAGGTGGTCTCCGAGGGGGTCAACCGGGCGAAGGAGAATACTGGTCTCGGGCTGCTGCTCATCACCCACTACACCCGCATCCTTCGCTACATCACTCCGGACTTCGTGCACGTCTTCGTTGACGGCAAGGTTGCTGAAGAGGGTGGGCGCGAGCTCGCCGACCGCCTAGAGGACGAGGGCTACGACCGGTACCTCACCGCCGCGGCAACCGATTCGGGCGTAGCCTAGATCCATGGCAACTGCTCTCGCCCCCGCACTCTTCGACCAGGTCGAAGAGGCGCTGAAAGACGTCGTCGATCCTGAGCTCGGCGTCAACGTCGTCGACCTCGGCCTCATCTACGACCTCACCTGGGACGACGAGAACAACGCGCTCATCATCAGCATGACGCTCACCTCCGCCGGCTGCCCGCTCACCGACGTGCTCGAGGAGCAGACGGCGCAGGCGCTTGACGGCGTCGTCGACGCCTTCCGCATCAACTGGGTCTGGATGCCGCCGTGGGGACCGGAGAAGATCACTGACGACGGCCGCGACATGATGCGGGCACTCGGCTTCAACATGTAGCGAGCGACGCCCTACGGGGTGGTGATGAGCTCGTGCGCGGTCTCGACGAGTTCGTTGGCGTTGTACGGCTTGGCGAGAAACGTGACGTTCGGCAGCGGGCGAATGGGCTCAGCCGCGTGGAGCCCGCCGCTCATGGCGAGCACAGGACCGGTGTATCCAGTCGCCTGCAGCGCGCGAATGAGGGCGGCGCCATCGAGCACCGGCATCATGATGTCGGTGACCACAAGGCGCACATCGTTCTGATGCGCTTCGAACACCCGGAGCCCCGCCGCGCCGTCGGCAGCTGCGATGGTGCGAAAACCGGCTGCCTCGAGCACCTGGCAGTTGATCCGGCGGATGTCTGCCTCGTCGTCGACGACGAGCACCAGTTCACCTGATCCGAGTCGTGCGGGCACCGCGCGGTGGTTGTGGCTCTCGACTGCGGTCTCTATCGACTCTCCGAGGGGCAGTGCGGGCAGTTCCACGCGCAGCACCGACCCCACGCCGGTCTCGCTGCTCGCAGTCAGCGTGCCGCCGTGCCGTTGGCAGATCGACAGGGAGGTCGCAAGACCGAGGCCCGTTCCCTCACCGAAGGCCTTGGTCGTGAAGAACGGCTCGAAGATGGTCTCGAGCAGTGAGGGGTCCATCCCGGTGCCGGAGTCGGAGATCTCGATGACAACAGAGTCGGGCTGGTCGGGGGAGTGGGAGTCGGCACGTCGCGCCCCGATCACGAGGGAGCCTCCGTCGGGCATTGCGTCCCTGGCGTTCACCACGATGTTGACGAGCACCTGCATGAGCTGGGTCGGGTCGCCCTGCACGTCGGGGAGGCCTTGCTCGTACCGGATGCCGACCGTGATGTCCTTTGGCAGCGTTTCGCGACAGAAGCGCTCGACGTCGAGGATGAGGGATGCGACACTGATGCGCTCCCGGTGGCCGTCGTCGCCACGGGCGAATGCCAGCACCTGCTTGATCAGGTCGGCTCCGCGCACGGCCGCCCGCTCGATGCCGACGGCGAGGTCGCGGGAATCGGCGTCGGCCTGCTGGTCGGCGAGCAGCTGGGAGGAGAGCAGGATCGGGGTCAGCACGTTGTTGAGGTCGTGGGCGATGCCACCCGCGAGCCGGCCGAGGCTCTCCAGCCGCTGTGCGCGCAACTGCCGCTGCTCTGTCGCGAGCTGCTGCGTGATGTCCGTCGTCACCTCGAAGATCGAGTCGGGGTCGCCGTCGGCCGCCCGAACAAGCGTCCATCGACCCTCGACCGTGAGCGGCCGTCCGTCCTTGCGTCGCTGCTGAAGCGTGCCGTACCAGTGCCCGTCGACGAAGACGGCGGCCAGCGCGGCGTCGAACTCGCGCGGGTTGTCGTAGAGCAGGTCTCGGGACGACGCGCCGATCGCCTCCTCCGACGTCCATCCGTACACGTCTGTTGCCGCCCGGTTCCAGTAGGCGATGGTGCCGTCGAGGTTGCGAACGATCATCGCGTCCCTGGCAGCGTCGAGAAGGGCGGCTTGGGTGAGGGTGCGCTGCTCGCTCGTCTGCAGGCGTGTACGTGCCTCGACCTCGTCTCCGATGTCGCGAGCGTAGACCGCGATGCCGTCGGAGGTGGGGTTGGCGGTGATGACGACCCAGCGTTCAAGGCCAGGGCTGTAGCCACGGAACTCGGTGCGGGTGCCGCTGCTCATGGAGTAGCGATACGACCTGCCTATGTCAGAGTCGATGAGGTGTGGGAAGAGGTCCCAGAGCGAGCTGCCGAGCAGGTCGTCGATGGAGTGTCGAGACATCTCCTCTGCGCGCTGGTTGGCGTAGGTGAAGACCCAGTCGCGATTGAGGAAGAAGATCCCGTCGCTCATGGAGTCGAGGATGCCAGAGAGCCGCGTCTCCACCTCCTGCGCCTTCTGCCGGGTCTGCTCGATCTCGTCCATGTCCCTGACGATGCCGATGACCGCAATCTGCTCGCCGTTGCTGTAGAACGGCACCTGCATGGTGAGAACCTGTACCGGTCGACCGTCGACGTCACGGGCCATCGCACGCCACGACCGCACCTGGCCTCTGCTCGCGGCAGCGAAGCTGTCGATGGCAGCCTGCGCGAACTCCGGCTCCACGCCCGATCCGATGGTGACGAATGGGAGCTGCTCGCGAGTGAGCCCCGTGCGTTCAAAGAACACGGCGTTGCCGTCGACCAAGGTGCCAGTGAGATCGACGGCATAGACGCCGTCCTTGCCCCTATCGCCAAGCGATTCGAAACCGCCATCGCGAAGCCTGGCCCGTAGCTCGTCTGCGCTCATGCCGCGCTCGCTGCTCACGGCAGCACGCAATCGATGACGCCGCCGGGTGTGGCCATGGCCACATCGTAATGATTCCTCGCACTTCGGTCTCCCCGGGGCGGGGCAGCATGTTCGCTCTGCGAACATCGGGCTGCTACGACGTGTTCGCGAGTCCTGCTATGACCAGGTGAACTCCGAGGTCGACGTGAGACTGCGGGTCGTCTGGATACTCGTGCTCGCTGGCCATAGCGACGCCGAGCTGCTGTGCTGTCTGCCGCTGCTGCTCGTGCCAGACCTGCCCGAGGATCTGGTGCACGAGGATCATCGCGGCAGCGTGCGCCCGCTCCTCGTCGACTCCGCGTGCCGCAATGGCCCTTCCGAGCTCACGCTGAGCGGCGAGGCCGCCGAGACCGAGGGCCAGCGAGCTGGAGACGACTTCCGCGCCGTCGCGACAACTCAGCAGCGCCTGGCGAAGGGTGCGCGCGAGTTCGAGTACGTCGGTCTGCGCGAGGTCGGCTCTGTCGACGATGCGGTCGGCCAGCTCGGCAAGCAGCGCCTGCTTGCTCGGAACGTGCCAGTACAGTGCGCTCGGCTGCACCCCGAGCTCTGCGGCGAGGCGCCGCATGGTGAGCTCGGCCAGGCCGTGGTCCTCGAGCAGCCGCAGGGCCGCGGCGAGCACGTCGGAGCGGCTGTGCCGCGGTCGCGGCTGTGACGACGAGGTGTGCACGATGGGTCTACTATAGCGACTGTCCTGAACAGTGTTCATGAGAGAGGCCCTGACCGTGACCCCCACCTTCGAATCCCGAGATCTGGCCAGAATCGCAGTATTCGCGGCTCTGATCGCGGCGCTCGGGCTCATGCCCGCCGTCTACCCATTTGGCGGACTCGTGCCGATCACCGCCCAGACCCTCGGCGTCATGCTCGCCGGCGCGATTCTCGGACCGTGGCGTGGCGCGGCAGCGGTGCTCGTGTTCGAGGTGCTCGTTCTCGTTGGCCTTCCACTGCTCTCTGGTGGCCGCGGCGGCCCCGGTGTCTTCGTTGGCCCGTCGGCGGGGTACCTCCTCGGCTGGATCCTCGGCGCGTTCGTCGTCGGCCTCATCGCCGTCCCCCGCAGCGGCAGACCAGCGTGGTGGCGGGTAGCGCTCGGCGCGCTCGTCGGCGGCATCGGCGTCGTCTACGCGGTTGGCATCCCGGTGGCAGCGGCGATCACGGGTCTCACGCTGGCGCAGCAGGCGATCGCGGGCTCCGTGTACATCCCGGGCGACGTGGTGAAGGTCGTGCTCACGGTGCTGATCGTGCTCGCGCTCTGGCGGGCATATCCTGCGGCGTTCGGCCGGCAGCAGCCGGTGTCGACCGCTGCTGCCGATGACGCGCTCGTCGAGGCCCATGACGCCTGACTCCGGGCGCATCCGCTATGGAGACGAGCGGCTTCACCCGGGCGGATTCGAGAGGCGCAACGACGGATCGTCGGCGACGGCCATCCTCGATTCCGATGCTGCACGGGCGCTCGGCCGGGCTCTCGGAGTGCGGGCGAGCGGCGGGGTGCCGGTCATCGGTGACGACCGCTGGCCCGCCGAGCTGCAATCCGCGTTCGAGCGACAGCTGGCCGATGTCACCATGCCGCTCGAGGCAGCCTGGGGCACGTTCACGTCTGGCAGCACCGGTCGACCGCGCACGGTACTGCGCTCGGCCGAATCCTGGAGCAGCTCCTTTCCAGCAGTCAGCTCGTTGCTTGGCCTGCGCGAGGGTGACGTGGTGTACGCGCCCGCCCCGCTGGTGTCATCGCTCTCGCTGTTCGCAGCGGTTCATGCCATCGCCGAGGGAGTCGACGTGCGGCTTCCTCGTGGGCACTCGCTCGCTGCCGCCGACCTCGAGGACTCGACGGTGCTGCACTCCACCCCCTATGCGCTGTCGCTGGCGCTCGACGCCATCGACGCGGGCGCGCCCCATCGCCTTCGTATCGCGATCGTCGGCGGAGACCGCGTTCCTCCCGCGCTCCGCGACCGCGCCGAGGCGGCCGGTGTTCGTGTGATCGGCTACTACGGTGCGGCGGAGCTCTCCTTCGTCGCGGTCGACGCCGGCGACGGCTTGCGCGCCTTCCCCGGCGTCGAAGTTCAGTTGCGTGATGGTGTGGTCTGGTCGCGCTCGAGCTACTGCGCCCTCGGCTACCTGCCCGGCCAGTCGGGGCCATTGACCGTGGATGCCGCCGGCTGGGCAACCGTGGGCGACCGGGCCACCCAGCACACCGACGGCTCGCTCCTCATCGGTGGACGAACGGATGGCGCCATCCTCACCGCGGGCGCGACCGTGATTCCGTCAGACGTCGAGGCAGCGCTCGGTGAGCTCGCTGGCGTGCGCGGCCTCGCCGTGCTCGGCCTCGACCACCCGCGCGCCGGCTCGATCGTCGCCGCCGTGGTCGAGGCCACCGCGCAGCCGGAGCTCGGCGCCCTGCGTGAGAGTGCTGCCGCGCGCCTCGCCCTCGCGCAGCGCCCCCGTCGGTGGTACTGGGTGCCGGAGCTGCCGCGTACCGCCTCAGGCAAGGTCGACCGTGCCGAGGTGGCGAGCACCGTGCACAGAGGAGAGGCGGTTCGGCTATGACGAGCGCAGCAGAGCCCGTCATCGTCGCGGCGCGGCGCACCGCGATCTCGGGCCGGGGCAGAGCCTTCGCCGAGCTTTCCGCCGACGCCCTTGCCGCGCCCGTGCTCGCGGCTGTGGCACAGGATGCGTTCGCCGCCGTTGGAGCGCTGCGCATCGACGACGTCATCCTCGGCAACTGCATCGGTCCCGGCGGCAACCCCGCGCGGGTCGCGGCACTCGCCGCGGGATTCGGATCCGCCGTGCCAGGGCTCACCGTCGATCGCCAGTGCGGAAGCGGTCTCTCTGCGATCGCCCTCGCCGCCGACCAGGTGCGGTCGGGATCCGGTGTCGTCATCGCGGGCGGCGTGGAGAGCGTGTCGACGGCCCCCGTGCGGGTCTCCGGCGGACAGCCCTACGCCCGCGCGCCATTCGTACCAGCCGGGTTCGACGACCCAGGCATGGTCGAGGCCGCGCAGGCGGTCGCGAGCAGGTTCGGCATATCCCGGGAGCGGCAGGATGCCTACGCTCTGCGCAGCCACCGGCGTGCCGTCACCGCCGCGCAGATGGGCCGGTTCGACAGGGAGCTCGTCGGCGATCACCGCGATGACGGCCCGCGCGACGACTTCGCCCGGCTCGCCGCGCGATTCACTGCCCTGGTCGAGGGAGCGGGCGAGTTCGCCGTCACTGCTGGCAACTCGTCGCATTTCGATGATGGGGCGGCAGCGGTCGCCGTCATCCCCGGTGACCGTCGCGCCGGTGCCCCTGGCCTGCGCGTTCTTGCCAGCGCCACCGTCGGCGTCGACCACCGACTCCCGGGTCTCGGGCCGATCACCGCGGTGCGAGCAGTGCTCGAGCGCTCTGGCCGGTCGCTCGACAGGGTCGTCGCGATCGAGATCGTCGAGGCGTTCGCCGCCCAGGCGCTCGCCTGCCTCGATGAGCTCGGTCTCGTGGACGACGGGGGAGAGGTCGACCCCCGGGTCTGCGCCGACGGTGGGTCTCTCGCGCTTGGCCACCCGTGGGGTGCCAGCGCGGCAGTGAGCGTCGTGCGCCTGTACTCCCGACTCGTCGATGGGGGAGCAGACGCGGGATCCCTCGGCCTCGCGACGGCTGCCATCGGCGGCGGCATGGGTGTCGCGATGCTCGTCGAGGTTGTGCGATGACCGCGGCGCTGCGATTCGACGGCGTCAGTGTGCGACTCGGTGAACGCTGGGCGCTTCGCGACGTGACCATCGACTCGGATGCGCGGCGCATCGCCGTCATCGGATCGAACGGCTCCGGCAAGTCGACCTTCGCCCGCCTGCTCAACGGACTCGTGACGGCGACGGAGGGAAGGGCGATCGTGCACGGCGTGGATCCCGCTCGAGACAAGCGGGCCGCGCGTCGCGCCGTCGGCTTCGTGTTCAGCAATCCGGACGCCCAGATCATCATGCCGACCGTCGAGGAGGACCTCGCCTTCTCGCTCCGAGGGCGAGGGCTCAGCACCGCGGAGACAGCAGAGCAGGTCGGCGCGGCCCTCGACCGCTTCGGCCTTCGCCATCTTGCCTCGGAGCGCTGCTTCGAGCTGTCAAGCGGGCAGAAGCAGCTGCTCGCCGTCGCCGCAGTGCTCATCGCCTCTCCGTCGCTGGTCGTGGCCGACGAGCCGACGGCTCTGCTCGATGCAGAGAACAGCCGCCTGATCCGTCGCTACCTCATCGACGAGCTGACCCAGCAGCTCGTGCTCGTCACCCACGACCTCGCGCTGGCAGACCGGTGCGATGTCGCACTGCGCTTCTCTGGCGGGCGGCTTGTCGACTCGGGGCCCGCATCCGAGGTCGTCGAGCGCTACCGCATCGAGGTCGCGTGACCGGCCCCCTGCACCGCGTCGCGGCGGGAGCGAAGATGGCGGCCCTCGCGGTCGCTGCGGTTGCGACCCTCGTGCTGGTCACGACGCCGATCGCTGCTGCCGTCGCCGCTGGCATCCTGCTGGTGCTGTGGGCGCTCTCCCGGGTCGGATTCCGGGCGCTGGCCGCACAGCTCGTCGCCCTGCGGTGGATGATCCTGTTCCTCGTCGTCACGCAGCTGGTGTTCGTGGCGCCGATGGTTGCTGTCGTGACGACCAGCCGTATCCTTGTCATCCTGCTGGTGGCATCGCTGCTGAGTCTGACGACGACGGTGAGCGAGCTGCTCTCAGCCTTTCAGACGCTGTTCCGGCCGCTTCGGGTCATCGGAGTGGACGGCGACCGGATCGCGCTGGTGCT
>NZ_JBXMIS010000149.1:0-39295 GCF_057073975.1 Conyzicola sp.
TGCGCGTCCACCACAGCCCATCTGAGACGACTGGAATAACCCGCATGACCGTTCGCCCCATCCGCCTGTTCGGTGACCCCGTGCTGCGATCCGTGTGCGATCCCATCGCACCGGGCGACCCGCGCGCGGCCGCGCTCATCGCCGATCTCCTCGAGGGCGTGGCGCTTCCCGGCCGAGCCGGTCTCGCTGCCAACCAGATCGGCGTCGGCCAACGAGCCTTCAGCTTCAACGTCGACGACGAGATCGGCTACATCATCAACCCCGTCATCGACGAGGTCTCCGGAGAGCCGGAACTGGTCGAGGAGGGATGCCTCTCTGTTCCCGGGTTCTTCTTCCCGCGGTTGCGCTACCCCTACGCGCGCGTCTCTGGAATCGACCTCGATGGCAACCCCGTCGAGCTCAGCGGTGAGGGGCTCATGGCGCAGGCGCTGCAACACGAGGTCGACCACCTCGAGGGTCACCTCTTCATCGAGGGCCTCGAGCCGGAGACGAAGCGCGAGGCGATGCGCGCCATCCGTTCCTCCACCTGGTGGCGAACAGGGGCCTCGGCGCTCGGTTAACGAAGATCGAGCCTGCGAGACGAGGTCTCGACAGGCTCGATCAGCGGTGTGTCAGTGCTTGAGCGAGATGCCCTCTGTCTCGACGGGCGACGAGGTGTAGATGCCCTCGATGACGTCGGCGAAGTCCTCGACGATCACGTTGCGCTTGATGCTCATCTTGGGCGTGAGGTGGCCGCTCGCCTCGGTGAGGTCGGTCGCGAGGATCTGGAACTTGCGGATCGACTCCGCACGGCTGACCTTCGAGTTCGCCGCGTCGACGGCGCGCTGCACCTCGGCGATGACCTTGGGGTTGACGCTTGCCTCTGCCAGGGTGAGGTCGGCATCCTCGCCGTTGTTCTTCAGCCACGCGGGCAGCATCTCGATGTCGAGGGTGATGAGCGCAGAGATGAAGGGCTTCTGGTCGCCGACCACGACGACCTGACCGATGATCGGGTTGGCCCTGATCGGGTCCTCGAGAGCAGCTGGGGCAACGTTCTTGCCACCGGCCGTGACGATGGTTTCCTTCTTGCGGCCGGTGATCTGCAGGTAGCCGTCGTCATCGATCGTTCCGATGTCGCCGGTCTTGAACCACTCGCCGTCCATCGCCTCCGCGGTGGCCTTCTCGTTCTTCCAGTAGCCGTCGAAGACGTTGACGCCGCGCACCCAGATCTCGCCGTCCTCGGCGATCTTGAGGCCGACGCCGGGGAGTGCGGGACCTGTGGTTCCGATCTTGAACTTGGTCGTGAGGTTGACGGTGGCGGGAGCCGTCGTCTCGGTCAGGCCGTAGCCCTCGAGGATCTGCAGGCCGAGGCTGCGGTAGAAGTGGCCGAGGCGCGGACCGAGCGGGGCTGAGCCGGATACGGCGTACTTCACCCGGCCGCCGAGCGCGGCGCGGATCTTGCTGAGCACGAGGCGGTCGAAGACAGCGAACTGGATCTTGAGCCCCAACGGCACCGATCCGGCATCGAGCGCCTTGGAGTGGGCGATCGCGACGTCGGCGGCCTTGCGGAAGATCTTGCCCTTGCCTCCGGCCTCGGCCTTCTGCTCCGACGAGTTGTAGACCTTCTCGAAGACACGGGGAACCGCGAGGAGGAAGGTCGGCTTGAACGAGCCCATCGACGGCAGGAGCAGCTTGGTGTCGGGCTGGTGGCCGACCTTGACTCCGCCGTGGATGCACAGCACGGAGATGAAGCGCGCGAAGATGTGGGCGGTTGTGATGAACAGCAGGGTGGAGGAGTCGGGGTTGACGATGTCCTTCATGACCACGGTCGCGTTGCGAGTCGTCTCGACGAAGTTCGCGTGGGTGAGCACGACGCCCTTCGGCTTGCCGGTGGAGCCGGAAGTGTAGATGAGGGTCGCGATGTCCTTTGCCTTGGCGGTGGTGCGACGACGCTCGATCTCGGCATCCTCGACGCCAGCCCCTGCCGTGGTGATCTTGTCGAGATCGCCGAGTCCGAGCTGCCAGACGTGGGTGACGTCGGGAACCTCGCTGCGGATCTCGTCGAAGCGCGCGAAGTGGTCTGGCGTCTCGGTGATGATGCCGACAGCGCCGGAGTCGGTGAGGTTCCACAGCAGCTGCGCGGGGGAGGAGGTCTCGTACACGGGAACCATGACCGCGCCGGCGAACCACAGTGCGAAGTCGACGAGCGACCACTGGTAGCTCGTCTTGCACATGAAGGCGATCTTGTCTCCGGGCTGCACGCCCGCGTGAGCGAATCCCTTGGCGAGGGCAACCACCTCAGCGTGGAACTGCGCCGCGGTGACGTCGCTCCAGCCACCGTCAGCGGTGGGAAGCGCGAAGATCGCGTGATCTGGCGTGAGCGCTACGCGGTCGACCAGCAGGTCGGTTGCGTTCGCGTTCGGGTCGGCCTCTACTACGGGCTTGGTGAAGGTTTCATTCACGGCGGCAGCTCCCTTGGTACCGTTGCGGACTTTCGTCTCATCATCCTAATCTGCGGCGACGGGCGTCACGCCCCTGTGCCACCGCTGAACTACACTCGTCACTCGTGCATGCCATCGGAATCGACATCGGCGGAACCAAGATCGCCGGCGCCCTCGTCAGCGAAACAGGCGAGATCATCGCCGAGGACCGCGAACCTACTCCTGCCGGAGATCCGACGGCGATCATCGACATCGTCGTCGCCATGATCACCCGGCTCTGGAAGGGCCACGACGTCGCCGCGGCCGGTGTCGCTGCTCCCGGCTTCATCGACGCGACCCAGTCGACGCTGTACTACACGCCCAACATCGCGTGGCGCAACGAGCCGCTGCGCGAGCGGCTCGCCGCCCGCCTCGACCTCGACATCACCATCGACAACGACGCGAACGCGGCCGGATGGGCGGAGTTCCGCTTCGGTGCCGGCCGCAACGTCAGCGACATGACGATGCTGACCATCGGCACGGGCGTTGGCGGCGCGATCGTCACGGAGAACCGCCTGTTCCGCGGTGGCTTCGGCACCGGCGCAGAACTCGGCCACCTCCGGGTCGTGCCCGACGGGCTTCCCTGCGGCTGCGGGGCTCGTGGCTGCATCGAGCAGTACGGATCGGGTCGCGCACTGCTGCGCATGGCCAACGAGATCGCCGATGTCGGCGGCATCGGCCTCGCACTCGCCGACGCCCGCCGTGAGAACGGAGAGCTCAACGGCCACATCGTCGGCGAGTTCATCGCTGCTGGCGATCCCGGCGCCATCCATGCCCTGCAGGAGCTCGGCCGCCATCTCGGCGCCGCCTGCGCATCCCTTGGCGCCGTGCTCGATCCGGAGCTCTTCGTCATCGGCGGAGGAGTGTCGGTCGCCGGAGACCTGTTGCTCGATCCGATCCGCGAGGCCTACCTCCAGCACCTTCCGGCGCGCGGGTACCACCCAGAGGCCCAGTTCGTGATCGCAGAGCTCGTCAATGACGCCGGCGTTGTCGGCGCGGCCGACCTCGCACGCATCCATTCACTCGCGCGGTAGGTTAGTCCGATGTTCTACTGGATCATGAAGAACCTGGTCGCCGGGCCGCTTCTCAAGACGGTCTTCCGGCCGTGGGTCGTCGGAACAGAGAATATCCCGCGCACCGGCCCCGTGATCCTCGCCAGCAACCACCTGTCGTTCATCGACTCGATCTTCCTCCCGCTGGTGATCGACCGCCGCATCTCGTTCCTTGCCAAGAGCGACTACTTCCATGGCCGCGGTTTCGGCGGCTGGTTCGTCAAGAACTTCCTGCTCGGCACCGGCATGCTGCCGATCGACCGCTCCGGCGGCAAGGCGTCGGAGGCCTCGCTCAACACCGGCCTCAAGGTGCTCGCCAACGGCAACGTGCTCGGAATCTACCCGGAGGGCACGCGCAGCCCCGATGGCACGATGTACCGAGGCAGAACCGGCGTTGCCCGCATGATCCTCGAGGGCCACGTTCCGGTGATCCCGGTGGCGATGATCGACACAGACAAGGTCATGCCGATCCACGCGAAGATCCCCAAGGTGCACCGAATCGGCATCATCTTCGGCGAGCCACTCGACTTCTCGCGCTTCGAGGGCCTCGAGGGCGACCGGTTCATCCTCCGGTCGATCACCGACGAGATCATGTACGAGCTGCAGAAGCTCAGCAAGCAGGAGTACGACGACGTCTACGCCTCCTCGGTGAAGGAACGACTGTCGTCGTCGAAGCCGGGTCCTGCCTCGACCACCTAGCCGTCGCCACTGCGATACGCACTCCGCCGACGCGTTAGGCTCGATCACGCTGCCGTGTGCAGCTTCACACCCGTCATTGCCTGTTAGGAACTTCCCGTGGTCGACCCGTCCGAGCAAATAGTCCTCGCTGATCCCTCGGTGATCGCCGGGCTCGACTATTGGCGCGAGCTGCCGATCAAGCAGCAGCCGCAGTGGCCGGATGCCGCAGCAGTAGCAGCGGCGTCCGCTGAGATCGCGACGCTTCCGCCGCTGGTTTTCGCGGGTGAGGTCGACATCCTCCGTGAGCGCCTCGCGCGCGCGGCTCGGGGAGACGCCTTCCTTCTCCAGGGTGGTGATTGCGCAGAGACCTTCGCCGGCGCGACTGCAGAGCAGATCCGCAACCGGGTCAAGACCATCCTTCAGATGGCCGTCGTGCTCACCTACGGCGCATCCATGCCTGTCGTCAAGATGGGCAGGATGGCCGGCCAGTTCGCCAAGCCACGCTCCAACGACATGGAGACTCGCGATGGCGTCACGCTGCCGGCCTACCGCGGCGACATCGTCAATGGCTACCCGTTCACCCCGGAGTCCCGCGAGGCCGACCCACGCCGACTCGTGCAGGGGTACCACACGGCTGTCTCGACCCTCAATCTGATCCGCGCGTTCACGCAGGGCGGCTTCGCCGACCTCCGCCAGGTGCACTCGTGGAACAAGGGCTTCGCCTCCAATCCGGCGAACCACCGCTACGAGAAGCTCGCCAACGAGATCGACAAGGCGATCCGGTTCATGGAGGCCGCGGGAGCAGATTTCGACGAGCTCAAGCGCGTCGAGTTCTACACGAGCCACGAGGGCCTGCTCATGGACTACGAGCGCCCGATGACCCGCATCGACTCCCGCAACGGCGAGCCGGTCAACACCTCTGCGCACTTCCTCTGGGTGGGGGAGCGCACGCGCGACCTCGACGGCGCGCACATCGACTACTTCAGCCGTGTGCGCAATCCGATCGGCGTCAAGCTCGGTCCGACGACGAGTCCAGACGACATGAAGCGGCTCATCGACAAGCTCGATCCCGATCGCGAGCCCGGTCGCCTCACCTTCATCACGCGGATGGGTGCGGAGAAGGTCCGCGACGCCCTCCCGCCGCTGCTCGAGGCCATCAAGGGCCACGATGCAACGCCCCTGTGGGTCACCGACCCGATGCACGGCAACGGGCTCACCACGCCGAATGGATACAAGACCCGTCGTTTCGACGACATCGTCGACGAGGTGAAGGGGTTCTTCGAGTCGCACCGCGCGGTCGGCACCTACCCGGGCGGCATCCATATCGAGCTCACCGGCGACGACGTCACCGAGTGCCTCGGTGGATCAGAGCACATCGACGAGGCGACGCTTGCGACGAAGTACGAGTCGCTCTGCGACCCGCGACTCAACCACATGCAGTCGCTGGAGCTCGCCTTCCTGGTGGCAGAGGAACTCGCCGCTTTCTAGGCCTTACAAGTCGTAGAACGACTTGATCGTGATCGTGCTTCCTCGCTTGAGGGACTCTCCCCCAGGGGAGTGCGACTGCACCTCTGCGCTCGTCCAGAACGCCGGTGGCACGTTGGTGTCGACGATCACGACGAACTCTGCGGCGGTGAGCAGCGCCTTCGCTTCTGTAATCGACTTCCCGTCGATATCGGGCACCGCAACGAGGTCGACGCCCTTCGAGAGGATGATGAGCACGGTGTCGCCGACGAAGACCGGTGCGTCTGCCGTCTCGGGCTGAACTCCGATGGCGGTGTCGGCGGCGACGGTGTCGCTGAACGATCGTGGGCCCTCGGTGCCGACCAGGTCGACTTCCGCGAGCTTTGCAACGGCTGCGTCGAAGCTGAGCCCGGAGACGTCGGGAATCGGCCCGGCGGAGACGGTGAGCCACACCGGCCGCTGGTCGTAGTAGGTGCTGCCTTCTTCTAGCGCGATCTCTGTGGTCTGGTCGTCGGCCACACCGTAGACAGCGAGAACCGTTCCGGCTGGCGTATCGGCACTGAACTGCTCTCGACGCTTGTCGTTGTCGAGCACGAAGCCGACTTCGGCGATTGCATCCGTCGCCTCGTCCTCCGTCAGACCGACGAGTGGGGGAACCGTCTTCGGCTCCGGTCCCTTCGACACGAGCACGGTGACCGAGGTGTCGCGCGGCAGAGCCGTGCCAACGGCGGGGTCGGAGCCGGCCACGAGTCCTGCAGCAACGACGGGGTCGTACACCTGCACCGTCATGTCCTCTACCGTCAGCCCGAGCTCGGTGAGCTGCGCCGTAGCCGCCTCGACCGAGAGTCCGACGATGCTGTCTGGCACCGTCACCCGGGAGCCCGGACCCGTGCCGAACCACCATGCTGTGCCGCCAGCGAGAGCGACGACGAGCAGGATGGAGCCGAACAGCCACCAGCCGCGCTTTCGCCTCTTCTCCGTCACGGCCGTCAACGACGATGTGGCATCCGAGACGACGGGACCGGTGGCCGCGGGCGCGCGCCCACCGATCACCTGGGTCTCTGCATCGGAGCCGACGAAACCGGCCGCTGGCATGACCATGGTGCGCTGCACGCTGGTCTGGGCAGTTGGCAGCGCGGTGCGCAGCAGGTCGCGGGTCTCGAGGAGCTGGTCGAGCAGTGCCCGTGCATCGCGAGGGCGCTCGTCTGGCTCACGGGCCGTCGCCCAGAGTACGAGCTCATCGAGCTCGGCGGGCACGCGCGAGTTGCGAAGGCTCGGAGCCGGCACGGAGTCGTTGGCGTGCTGGTACGCGATCTGCATCGGCTGCTCGCCTCGGAACGGCTGCTCGCCGGCGAGCATCTCGTACATCATGATTCCGACCGCATAGATGTCGCTGCGGGTATCGGCGATCCCGCGTGTGACGAGCTCTGGTGACAGGTAGGCAATCGTGCCGAGCAGCGCGGCACCGGTTGCCGTGTTGGCGGAGGCCGCTCTAGCGAGGCCGAAGTCGCCGATCTTGATGCGACCGTCGTCGGCCAGCAGCACGTTCTCTGGCTTGAGGTCGCGGTGCACGATGCCCGCCTTGTGCGCCGCGGAAAGGCCGGCAAGCACGGCTTCGAGGATGTCGAACGTCTGGTCTGTCGTCAGGATCGCCCGCTCCTGCAGCAGGTCCCGGAGGGTGATGCCTGGCAGGTACTCCATGACGAGGTATGCCATCTCGGTGTCCTGGCCCTGGTCGAAGACGTTGACGACGTTGGGGTGGGCAAGCCGCGCTGCGGATCTCGCCTCCTGGATGAATCGCTCGCGGAACTTGCTGTCGTCGGCAAGGTGGCCGTGCATGATCTTGATGGCGACACGGCGTTCGAGACGCAGGTCGGTGGCGAGGTACACCGTCGCCATACCGCCGCGGGCGATGCGGTTGCGCACCTGGTATCTGCCGTCGACAAGACGGCCGATCATCGGGTCCGAGGTGTTGACGCTCACCGTACGATTGTAGGTTTCGCGGCTGGATGAGCCGTGTTGGACACGGCGTGCACCGGATTAGCCCAGTTCGGCGAACCAGACCCGCGCAGATGCCTCCCACTTGGCGTAGGCGGTGGGATAGGCGGATACCTGCACCTTCTGAGCCGCCTGAGTAAGCGTCATCGACTGCCAGCCGGTGATGTCGAGCAGGCCGCGTGTGATGCCCTTATTGGGGTTCGACGGCCCGCCGTAGAACAGCCGTGCGGCATGACGGGCATCGGTGAGCTGGGTGACCGTGCCCCATCCCGCGCTCGGTCGCTGCTGGTAGAGCCCCACCGAGTCGAGATGGCCGTACGAGAGGTTGCGAAGGCTCGACTCCTGCATGGCGGTCGCCAGCGCGATGATGATGCCGTAGTCGGGAACGCCGAGCTCCCGGCCGACGGCGATGATCGTCTTCGCGCTCTGCTCCTGGTCGTCGGCAAGCAGGGTTATGCCGGAAGTGACCCCCGCGGTCGTCGTTGTCGTGGTGACGCCGGGGATGAGGAGGGTGCGACCGGTGTAGATGATGCTGGTCCTGCTGAGTCCGTTTGCATCGAGAACAGCCTGCAGGGTCACGCCGAACTTCGCCGCGATCCTCGACAGGTTGTCGCCCGACTGGATGACATAGCTGCCGTTCACGGGGCCGGGCGCGGCGGGTGCAGGCGAGGTCGGAGCGGGAGCCGGGGTGACCGACGAGACGGGGGTTGCCGCCAGCACCGGCGTCGCGCCGGGGATCGCCAGCTTCTGGCCGGGGTAGATGATGCTCGACCACGTGAGGTCGTTGGCGGTGAGAACCGACTGTGTGGTCACACCGAAGCGGGCGGCGATGCGGCCAACAGTGTCGCCCCTGGCGATCACATAGCTGGACGGCGTGGCCGGCGTTGCGGCGATCGGCGTGGCCGCGACGGGCGCGGTTGCCGAATTCGTGAGTCGCAGCACCTGGCCGGGGTAGATGGTCGAACTGGCGCTGAGGCCATTCCTCGAGAGCACGGATGAGGTGGACAGCCCGTATCGACCGGCGATGCCGCTGACGGTGTCGCCCCGCACAACGGTGTAGGTGGCGGGCGCCGGAAGCGCAGGCACCCGTGCGGCAGTCGATGTCGCAGCGAGTGCGGCGTCGCCGCCCGTCGTCGCGTGGGGCTTGTGGTCGGTGCGGGCAACTGTGACCGTCGCGGTTCCAACGAGGCTCATCGCCATCGTGCCGACGAGGATGATCGGCATCGTGGGGTTGGCGCTCTTGGCCACCCGTTCCTCATAGCTGAAGGGGCGCCGCGAGGGGGCCAGCCCGCCGAAGATCGCGCGAGCGCGGTCTGCCGATTCGTGCATCTCACTGTCGGTCATGGTTCCCCCTGAGCATTCGCCACCGCTGTTCCGGCCAGAGGGTGCAGCGATGTTCCATCCCAACGTGACACATGTGCACACTCAAGTCAATTACCGTGACCAATGTGGTTTGAAGAAACATGTTGGAAACAATCGCGCCAATGGTGGGTCATGACACCGCTGCATGGCACTCTTGACGGGTGACTGATTCGACCGACTACCGCTGGCTGACCATCCCCGATCTGACCGAGCTTCTCGGGCTCAAGGTGA
This sequence comes from Conyzicola sp., assembly GCF_057073975.1. NCBI lineage: Bacteria > Bacillati > Actinomycetota > Actinomycetes > Micrococcales > Microbacteriaceae > Conyzicola > Conyzicola sp. The sequence goes on from NZ_JBXMIS010000149.1 coordinate 9,245, forward strand.
GCCAGGTTCGCCGGCTCATCGAGGATCGCGCGCTGCTCGCCCGACGGGTGGACGGCGTGTGGAAGGTTCCAGAGCAGTTCCTCAAGGGCGGCGAGCCGCTCGGCGAGCTCAAGGGAACAATCGTGCTCCTCGGCGATCTCGGCTTCACCGACGACGAGGCCATGGACTGGCTGCTCAACGAGGAGGACAGTCTCGGCACGAGTCCCATCGATGCGCTCCGCGCGGGCCGCAAGGCCGAGGTGCGGCGGGTGGCGCAGGCGCTCCTGTAGGTCAGGATGTGCGGCGGATGACCGTGTCGGCCAGCGCTGTCAGCTGCGCGCGCGCCGATCCGCTGAGCGGGGCATCCGCTATCGCATCGATGGCTGCCCTCGAGTTCGCCTCGATGATGCGCTCGACCTCGTCGACGGCACCGCTGTCGCGAATCGTCGCCTGAAGCATCGCCACTTGCGAGTTGGTGATCTCTGGATCTCCCAGCAGCTCGTCGAGAAGGCGTCGCGCGCTCGGCGGGAGCTTCTGCCGAGCAATGGCGATAAGCACCGTTCTCTTGCCTTCGCGCAGGTCATCGCCAGACGGCTTGCCCGTGACCTCAGGATCGCCGAAGACCCCGAGCATGTCGTCGCGCAGTTGGAAGGCGACCCCGAGCGGGAGTCCGAACTCACGCAGGGCGCTGATCTGCGCGAGGCTCGCTCCTCCGAGCGACGCGCCGATCGCCAGGGGAGCCTCGACGCTGTACTTGGCCGACTTGTAGACGATCACCCGGTTGGCCCGCGACAGCTGCTCTGCCTCTGGCTGGCGCGCCCACGCACTCTCCTCGAGGATGTCGAGGTACTGGCCGACCGTGACCTCCATGCGCATGAGCGTGAACTCCGTCCGCGCGGCGATGCGGGCATCGAGGTTCTCGAGCTTCTGCAGGCCGTCGGCGAAGAGCTCGTCGCTCCAGCTCAGCAGCAGGTCGCCGAGGAGCAGCGCCGACGAGGTGCCGAATGGCGCGGGATTGCCCAGCCAATTGCTCTCACGGTGCAGGGTCTCGAAGCGTCGGTGCGCAGACGGCTTGCCTCGTCGAGTGTCGGAGTTGTCCATGATGTCGTCGTGCACGAGAGCCGCAGCGTGGAACACCTCGAGTGCGGTCGCCGCCAGGAGAACACTGCCTACCTCGCTCGACGACTTGGACGAGTCGCTCTCGAACAGGTCGGGTGCCGCCACGGACTGCCATCCCCAGTAGCAGAAGAGTGCGCGAAACCGCTTGCCGCCGGCGAGGAACTCGCGCGAGAAGTCGACGAAGGGCATGAGTTCTGGAGCGATCGCGGCAAGGTCTGGTGCCCGGGCGTCGAGAAAGGAGTCGATCGTAGACTGCACTAGATCGACTAACCGCGTACTCTCAGCCACCGTCCTAGCCTAGTTCGGCTGGCGGGGCGTATTATTGCGGTACCTAGCATGAACGAGGATCGAGGGACCGGGATGCCACTTTCCGAACAGGAGCAGCGCCTCCTCGACGAGATGGAGCGCAATCTCTACCAGAACGACGCAGACTTCGTCGCGACGGTTGGCGCGCGCCGCGGGCGCCCCAACTACCGGGGGATCGTTCTCGGCGTCGTGGTGGTGGTGCTCGGCATCACCGCATTGATCGTCGGGGTGGCGATCCGCCAGCCCATCATCGGCGTGGTCGGATTCGCGGTCATGTTCGGCGGGGTGCTGATCGCCTTTGCTCCAGCTCGCTCCCTGCCCGGGTCTGCACGGTCTGCTGGGCCGTCCGGCTCGTCGGGCGCGCAGAAGCCACGACGAAACGGCGGATTCATGGACGCGATCACCGATCGCTGGGAGCGTCGCCAGGACCGCGACAACTAGTCGCCCGCTCCACCATCTGAAGGACCGACCTCGCGTCGGTCCTTTTTTTGTGCCCGGTTTCGGCGCGGTGGATGAGATTTCCCTCCACCTGCAAATCGTTGCCAATATTGGGCTGTTTGCCACGTGATGCCGTATTCTGGGCAAATTCCCTAGATTCGTGGTTGAAAGTGGAGTAAAGTGGAGGAAACCTAAACCTAGGCCGGTGAGTGGAGGGGAGTGCACCTGTGTTTCTTGGCACGCACGCACCCAAGCTCGATGAGAAGGGCCGCGTCATCCTTCCGGCGAAGTTCCGCGACGAGCTCTCGGCCGGCCTCGTGATCACGCGTGGCCAGGAGCGCTGCCTCTACGTGTTCAGCCAGCGCGAGTTCGAGTCCATCCACGAGAAGATCAGCCAGGCATCCGTGACCGACAAGCGCGGGCGTGACTTCCTCCGCCTGTTCCTCTCCGGTGCGAGCCAGGAGCAGGCAGACGGCCAGAACCGCGTCACTATTCCGGTCGGGCTCCGCGAATACGCGGGGCTTGACCGTGACCTGACGGTGATCGGAGTCGGCAACCGTGCCGAGATCTGGGACACCGCCGCATGGGAGTCCTACTACTCCGACAACGAGAGCGACTTCTCCAACACCGCGGAGGAGGTGATTCCCGGACTCTTCTAGCCCCGTGGCGCTGACTCCCAGCCGTTCGCTACGCCCTGACACTCTTCCCCGATGTCAGGTCGGAATGGATGGGGATCAGCATCCCGGGTCAGGCCGGCAGCTATGACTGAACAGATCCACACCCCGGTGAACCTCGCGCGCACGCTCGAGCTGCTCGCCCCTGCACTGTCCGTCGAGGGCGCCGTCGTCGTCGACGCGACGCTTGGAATGGGAGGGCACGCCGCCGCGATGCTCGAGGCCCACCCCGGCCTGCGGCTCATCGGACTCGACCGAGACCTCGACGCCCTCGCGATCGCACGGCAGCGGCTCGCGCCGTTCGGCGATCGGGTGACCCTCGTTCACACCGTCTACGACCGCATCCTCGATGTTCTCGACGACCATGGCCTCGAGTCGGTCAGCGCCGTGCTGTTCGACCTCGGCGTGTCCTCGCTCCAGCTCGACGAGGTCGACCGCGGGTTCTCCTACTCGCAGGACGCCCCGCTCGACATGCGCATGGACGCCTCCTCCGGTGTGACGGCGGCCAGCATAATCGCCGAGTACTCCGAGTCGGAGCTTCGCCGCATCTTCTACGAGTACGGCGAGGAGAAGCTCGCCCCCCGCTACGCGAGCAAGATCGTGCAGCGCAGGGCCATCGAGCCCATCACGCGTTCCGGCCAGCTCGTCGATGTCATCGTCGCGGCGACACCAGCAGCCGTGCAGCGCTCCGGTCACCCGGCCAAGCGGGTCTTCCAGGCTCTCCGCATCGAGGTCAATCGGGAGCTCTCGGTGCTCGAGACCGCTATTCCCGACGCCCTCGACGCGCTTGCCGTCGGTGGTCGCATCGTCGTACTCGCCTACCAGTCGCTGGAGGACCGCATTGTCAAGCGGGAGTTCGCGGCGCGTTCGGCCTCGACCGCGCCGGCCGGCCTTCCCGTCGAGCTGCCGCAGCACAAGCCGGAGTTCAAGCTCCTCGTGCGGGGCGCAGAGCTCGCCGGCGAGGAAGAGCGCGCCGTCAACACGCGTGCCATCCCCGTGCGGCTCCGTGCCGCAGAGCGCCTTCGGAGCGTCGAATGAGCGCCGCCCTCGCCTACGCGGAGCCGCAGCACGCGCCCAGTCGCGCACCGCAGCGGGATGCGCGCCCGCGTCACATCGAGATCGCACCGTCGCGCGCTCAGCGGCGTTCGCGCCCGCGATCCTTCTACGCGATCGTCGCCGTCACCAGCGTCTTCGCGCTGCTGCTCGCGCAGCTCATGCTGAGCATCCTGCTCTCCGATGGCGCCTATCAGATCGCCGAGCTCCAGAGCGAGCAGAAGCAGCTCGCCCGCACAGAGCAGGCGCTCAACGAGGACCTCGACCTCCTTGGCTCGCCGCAGAGCCTCGCCATGCGGGCGGAGGCGCTGGGAATGGTGCTCGGCACCAACGCCCCGGTGTTCCTCCGTCTCTCCGACGGTGTCGTCTCCGGCTACCCGACCCCTGCGGCGGGAGCCGCCGGCGCGATCGGAGCCGACGGCGGACTCGTCGCCAACGCGCTCCTCACCGATCCCGCGGCGGATCCCCTCGCAGGCGAGGGCGAGTCTGGCGTGAGTGGCGCGCCTTCTGCCCCAACGGCAAACGCCTCGGTACCGTCGAACGGCGGCGGACCGCTGCCATCACCCCAGACCCGGTAGCGCCGTGTCCAGGAAGGACGACAACGAGTGATCAACGCGCGCAGCACGCCGCGACGCCTGACGCTCACGATCGTCGCGCTCCTCGCCGTCGTCGTCGTGTTCTCCGGGCGGCTCATCGACATCCAGGTGGTCCGCGCTGAGACGCTCAACGAGCAGTCTCTCGGCAAGCGCTCCGTTGCCGTCGTGACCTACGGCGCGCGCGGGGCGATCGTCGACGCGAACGGCGTCGCGCTGGCGTCGAGCGTCGACCGGTTCGACATCACGGCTAGCCCCAAGAACGTCAAGGACATCAAGCGCAAGGGCGTCACGATCACCGTGCAGGAGCTGATCGCGCAGCTCGCCGAGGCGACCGGGGAGGACGCGGCAACGATCACCGCGTCCCTGGAGAAGAACCCCGAGTCCGATTTCGCCTTCGTCAGCAAGCTCGCGACCCTCGAGGTGCGCGGCAAGGTGCGCGACCTCAAGATCCCATGGGTCTACGACCAGGTGCACCCGAGCCGCACCTATCCGCTCGGCGCCGTTGCCGGCAACCTGGTCGGATTCCTCGGCACAGACGGCCCCCTTGCCGGCCTTGAGTACAGCTATGACGCGTGCCTTGCACCGACCGATGGCTCGTCGACCTACGAGAAGAGCAAGGACGGCGTTCGGCTGCCCGGCAGCACCGTGACCACGACAGAGCCCGTCGACGGGGGAAAGCTGCGACTCACCATCGACGCGGACTTCCAGTGGTACGTGCAGGAGCAGCTCGCGACCCAGGCGCAGGTCGTCGGCGCCGACTGGGGAACGGCGGCGGTCGTCCGTGTCAGCGACGGCCACATCATGGCGCTCGCCGACTACCCCTCGGTCGATCCCAACAACGTCGACGGAGTGCCGAACACCGCTCTCGGCTCGCTGGCGTTCTCCACCCCGTACGAGCCCGGATCCACGTTCAAGCCGATGACAGTCGCCATGCTCATCGACCAGGGCAAGGTCGAGATCACCGACCGCATGGTGGTGCCTGGCCGTATCTACTTCAACGACGGGCACTACATCAAAGACGTCTGGGCGCACGGCGACCTCAACATGACCGTCGCCGGCGTGCTGATGAACTCCTCGAACACCGGCATCTCCCTCCTCTCAGACAAGCTCACGAAAGACCAGCGCTACGACTACCTGACCAAGTTCGGCATCGGCAGCAGAACCGGGGCGTTCCCGGGGGAGTCAGCCGGTTCCCTGCCAGCGACCTCGGAGTGGGAGCGCGTTCGCAACTACAACATCGCGTTCGGCCAGGGCGTCTCCGCCACGAGTGCGCAGATGGCCTCCGTCTACCAGACACTCGGAAACAACGGGGTGCGGATGCCGCTGACGCTCGTCGAGGGATGCACCCTTCCCGACGGAACCGTCACAGAGCTGCCGCCGACGGAGGGCACCCGCGTGGTGTCGGAGTACGCCGCCGACCAGACCGTTCTCGCTCTCGAGACGATCGTCACGAAGAGCGCGCTGACCAAGCTCATCACGATTCCCGGCTACCGCATCGCGGCGAAGTCCGGCACGGCAGAGGTGGCAGAGGGGGGCGAGTACACCAACGACCGCATCGTCTCCCTCGCCGGGCTCGTGCCGGCCGACAACCCGGAGTACGCGGTTGTCGTCACCCTCGGCAAGCCAGATATCCTTAAGTCGTCGGTCGCCGCGGCGCCGACCTTCAAGAACATCATGACCCAGATCATCAAGACCTTCCGGGTGGAGCCGTCTCCGACGGCGTCACCAGACATCCCGGTTGCCTGGTGACCACCGACCCCGAAATGAGCAGTCGTGACCGCACGGATTCCGCCGGTCCTCCGGCCTGAGCATCCATCCGCCCGGTCGCTGGCAGGTCTCGTCGACGAGTTCGAGCTCGAGCACCGTGGCACGGTCGACGGCATCGAGATCGCCGGCGTCACCCTGAGCACCTCCGATGTGCACCCGGGCGACCTGTTCGTCGGCATGCCGGGGGCGAATAGCCACGGCGCACGGTACGCCGCCCAGGCGAAGGAGGGCGGAGCGGTCGCCGTGCTCACCGACGCCGCCGGGGCCGACCTCGCCGCAGAGTCCGGCCTGCCCGTCGTGCTCGTCGACTCACCGCGCGCAGCGCTGGGGGAGATCTCGGCGTGGGTCTACCGCACCCGCGAGCATGCACCTCTTCTCTTCGGCACGACGGGTACCAACGGCAAGACCTCGACCTCGCACCTGCTCGAGGGCATCCTCCGCCAGCTCGGCCTCGTCACCGGCCTGAGCTCAACGTCGGAGCGCCACATCGGCGACCTCACGGTCGTCAGCCGCCTCACGACCCCGGAGGCGAGCGAGATGCACGCGCTACTGGCGCGCATGCGCGAGTCCGAGGTGCGGGCGGTGGTGATCGAGGTCAGCGCTCAGGCGCTGTCGCGCAATCGGGTCGACGGCATCCTTTTCGACGTCGTCGCATTCACGAACCTCACGCACGACCACCTCGACGACTACGCCGACATGGAGGAGTACTTCCAGGCGAAGCTGCCGCTGTTCCAGCCCGACCGTGGTCGCCGCGGCGTTGTCTCGCTCGACTCGCCGTACGGCGAGCGTGTCGTCGAGGAGTCCCACATCCCGGTGACGACGATCTCGGCGACGCCGGGCGTTGCGGCAGAGTGGACGGTGACGATCACCGACGAGCAGGCGGCGTACACCGAGTTCACCCTCGACGGCCCCGATCACCGCTCTCTCACGACACGGGTTCCACTGATCGGCTGGCACATGGCCGCCAACGCGGGCCTCGCGATCGTCATGCTTGTCGAGGCCGGCTTCGAGCTCGAGGCGATCGGACAGGCGCTGGATGCCGACGGCGGCATCCGCGCAGAGCTCCCCGGCCGCATCGAGCGGGTCTCCGGCGACCGCGGACCAACCGTGTACGTCGACTTCGGCCACAGCGCCGACGCCTTCCTGCAGACCCTCGCTGCCGTTCGAACTGTAACGAGTGGTCGGGTGATCATGGTCTTCGGTGCAGACGGCGACCGGGATGCGTCGAAGCGCCACGAGATGGCGCGCGTGGCCTCAGAGCACTCCGACATCCTCGTGATCACCGACCACCACCCGCGCTTCGAGAACCCGGCATCCATTCGTGCGACCCTCGTCGAGGGCGCTGCCCTCGCAGAGCACGCGGCAGAGCTTCACGAGGTGAGCCCGCCAGAGCGCGCGATTCGCGCGGCTGTCGCTCTCGCCAAGGAGGGCGACTCGATCCTCTGGGCAGGGCCCGGCCACCAGGACTACCGCGACATCGAGGGCGTGCGCACGCCGTACTCCGCCCGTGACGAGGCGCGCGACGCGCTGCGCGAAGCCGGCTGGGCGTGATCGCAGGAGTGCTCTCCATCCACGACCTCGACCTGCGGCTCGACGGCACCACCCTGTGGTTCGTGCACGAGGCAACGCGGCATCAGGCGATGCTGCGCTCGATCGGGGAGGCGAACGCGATCGCCGTGCTCGCCTCCATCGACGACGCACTGCGAGCAGGCCATGCCATTGACGACGCCATCGCCGCGGCGCAATCCTGGAGCTCGCCTGCGCGCCACATGCAGCCGGCGAGAACCGCTCACGGTGCCACGGTGCTCAACGACGCCCATGGCGCGACGAAAGACGACATGGCTGCCGCGCTGCGCACTCTCGTGCAGGTGGCGCCGACCGGATCGCGCACTGTCGCCGTGCTCGGAGAGTTCGACTGCGATCCCGTCGACTTCGTCGAGGAGCACGACGCCATCGGCCGGCTCGTGGTTCGTCTCAACGTCGGTCAGCTCATTGCCGTCGGCCCCGGCGCCCGCCATCTGCAGTCGGCGGCCGGCCTCGAAGGTTCATGGGATGGAGAGTCGCTGATCGTCAGTACGCCAGAGGAGGCTTACGATTTGCTTCGTGATCACATTCGCGAGAACGACGTGGTGCTCGTGAAGGGCGCAGGGGCCACCGGCCTCGCAGGGCTTGGCGACCGTCTCGCAGAGGCGGGTGTAGCCCAGTGATCGCGCTTCTGATCTCCGGCGGAGTCGCGATGGTGTTCACCCTCGTGCTCACACCGCTCTTCATCCGCCTGTTCAACCTCCTCGGCTGGGGCCAGTTCATCCGCGATGACGGACCGCAGTCGCACCACGCCAAGCGCGGAACGCCGACAATGGGCGGCATCGTCTTCATCCTGGGTGCCGTCACCGGATACTTCGTCGGGCACCTCATCGCCAGGCAGCCGTTCACCCTTGTGGCGTTCCTCGTGATGGCGATGATGGTCGGCATGGGCCTCGTCGGCTTCGTCGACGACTTCCTCAAGACCCGCAAGCAGCGCAGCCTCGGCCTTGGCGGCTGGGCCAAGATCACGGGGCAGGTGATCGTCGCGAGCATTTTCGCGGTGATCGCACTCAACCTCCCCGACGAGAACAAGCTCACTCCAGCCTCGCTGATGATCTCCGGCGTGCGCGACATCCCGTGGCTGAACCTGGCTGTGTTCGGCTCCGTCGGCGCCGTGCTCGTCTTCATCCTCTGGGTCAACGTCATCGCGGTGAGTGCATCCAACGGCGTCAACGTCGCCGACGGCCTCGACGGCCTCGCGACGGGAGCCGCGATCATCGCCACGGCTGCCTACATCTTCATCGGCTTCTGGCAGTACAACCAGAGCTGTTTCCCGGGCGGGGCCGACGTTGCCGACCTGTACCGCTGCTACACGGTGCGCGACCCGCTCGACCTCGCTGTGATTGCCGCAGCGATCGCCGGCAGTCTCATCGGCTTCCTCTGGTGGAACACCGCTCCCGCCCAGATCTTCATGGGCGACACGGGCTCGCTCGGCCTCGGTGGAGCGCTCGCCGCCCTCGCGATCCTCAGCCGCACCGAGCTGCTGCTTGTTCTCATCGGCGGGCTCTTCCTCATCGTCACCGGTTCGGTCATCCTGCAGCGGGCGTACTTCAAGATCACCAAGGGCAAGCGCATCTTCCTCATGAGCCCGCTGCACCACCACTTCGAACTCAAGGGCTGGGCGGAGATCACCGTCGTCGTGCGGTTCTGGATCATCGCTGGACTCTTCGTCGCTGCCGGTGTCGGCGTCTTCTACCTCGAGTGGTCGACCAGCCGACCGTGATGCGACTCGATACCCTCACCAGCTGGAATGCAGACTGGGCGGGGCTCCGCGTTGCGGTGCTCGGGCTCGGTGTCACCGGATTCTCCGCCGCCGATACTCTTGTCGAACTCGGAGCGAAAGTTCGCGTTCTTGCCGCCGGAGCCGACCCGGAGCGTGCCGACCTGCTCGATGTGATCGGCGCGGAGTTCGTGCAGAAGCCAGACCTCTCGCCGGCCGACCTCGAGGACTTCGACCCGGAGCTCATCGTCGTGTCTCCGGGATTCCGCCCTGACCACCCGCTGCTGCAGTGGGCAGACCAGCACGGCATCGAGCTCTGGGGTGACATCGAGCTCGCCTGGCGCGTGCGCGACAAGGTGCACGCGGCCGAGTGGATCTGTGTCACCGGAACGAACGGCAAGACCACGACGGTGCAGCTGACCACCCACCTGATTGCGGCGTCCGGCTCACGGGTCGCCGCTGTCGGCAACATCGGCGTGCCCGTTCTCGACGCCGTTCGCGATCCGACCGGTTTCGATGCTCTCGTGGTCGAGCTCTCGAGCTTCCAGCTGCACTGGATCAACCGCAATGCGGCGGGCCAGCTGGCACCGCTCGCCAGCGTGTGCCTCAATCTCGCAGAAGACCACTACGACTGGCACGGCTCTGCGGAGGCCTACCGCGATGCGAAGGCGAAGGTCTATGCCAACGCACGCGTCGCCTGTGTCTACAACAAGGCCGACGAGGCGACCATGCACATGGTCGAAGACGCGGATGTGCAGGAGGGATGCCGCGCGATCGGCTTCGACCTCGGAACCCCCGGCCCGAGCGACCTCGGTCTCGTCGGCGATATCGTGGTCGACCGGGCGTTCGCAGCGGACAGGCACTCGACCGCCGTCGAGCTCACGACACACGGGGAGCTTGCAGCGATCGGGATGGCGGCGCCGCACTCCGTCGCCAACGTGCTCGCCGCATCCGCGCTGGCCCGCGCGTGGGGAGTCGAGGCGGATGTCGTGCGGGCGGCCCTTGCCACCTTCCGCGTTGACCACCACCGCTCCGAGCCCGTCGCCACCGTCAATGGGGTGCTGTGGGTCGACGACTCGAAGGCCACCAACCCGCATGCTGCCGATGCGTCGCTCACCGCGTTCGCATCCGTCGTCTGGATCGTTGGCGGACTGCTCAAGGGCGTCGACATCAGCGGCCTGGTGCAGCGCCACGGCCAGCGCCTGAAGGCAGCCGTCGTGATCGGCGTGGAGCGCTCCGCCGTGCTCGCGGCATTCGAGCGACACGCGCCGACGGTTCCGGTCTTCGAGGTGGAGAGCGCTGAGACTAGTGACGTAATGCGTGAGGCAGTGCGGCTGTCTGCTGCTGTCGCGACCGAGGGGGACACCGTCCTGCTCGCCCCGGCAGCCGCGTCGATGGACCAGTTCACGGACTACGGAGATCGAGGACGCCGGTTCGCGGCAGCGGTGGCGAATCACGCAGGGCTCGAACTGGCACCACCGACGCAGGCAGGAGGGACGAGGGATGACGAACCCGTCGACCCCGCGCCGTCAGACCCCGAGGCCGACCCCGGCTCCTGAGCACACACGGGCACCGGAGCAGACACCGCCGGCGGCTCTCGTCGCTGTGCGGCGCATCTTCGCAACGGAGACCCGCAACTACTTCCTCCTGCTCGGAACCACGCTCTTCATGGTCGCCTTCGGGCTCGTCATGGTGCTGTCGTCCTCGTCTGTCGAGTCGCACCTCGAGAACGACTCGTTCTTCTATGCATTCCTCCGACAGCTGCTGTACGCGCTCTTCGCAATTCCTCTCATGCTCATCGCCTCGCGCATGCCGATCGCCTTCTGGAAGCGCATGTCGCGGCCGGCCATCATGCTCGGTCTCGGTCTTCAGCTGCTCGTGTTCTCGCCGCTCGGCTACGAGTCGGGCGGAAACCGCAACTGGATCATCATCGGACCCATCAACGCGCAGCCGTCGGAGGTCGTGAAGCTGGCCCTCATCGTCTGGATCGCGTTCGTGCTGACCCGCGCCAACTCCGATCCGAACGACCCGAAGAAACTGCTCGTTCCCGTTGGCGCTGCGTCGCTCGTCGCTATCGGCCTTGTGCTCGTTGGCCGCGACCTCGGTACTGCCGTGATCATGCTGTTCATCGTCTTCGGCTGCCTGTACTTCGCCGGCATCGCGATGCGCTACCTGATCGGCGCTGGCGCCGTGATCGCCGTGCTCGGGCTCATGTTCGCGTTCGCGAGCTCCTCGCGCACCGATCGCATCAACTCGTGGATCAGCGGCTGCACGGAGAAGGACTACTACGACTTCTGCTGGCAGCCGATGCACGGAACGTGGGCGCTTGCCTCCGGGGGCGTGTTCGGGGTCGGTCTCGGCAACTCGAAGTCGAAGTGGTCGTGGTTGCCAGAGGCAGACAACGACTACATCTTCGCCATCATCGGCGAGGAGCTCGGTCTCATCGGGGCCATCGTCGTGCTCATCCTGTTCGTCGTGCTCGCCATCGGGTTCGTTCGCATCATCCGGGCTAACCGCGACCCCTTCGCCCGGATCGTCACGAGCGGCGTTATGGTCTGGATCATCGGGCAGGCGCTCGTCAACATCGCGGTGGTGCTCGGCCTCCTCCCCGTGCTCGGTGTTCCTCTCCCGCTCATCTCGGCGGGAGGGTCTGCGCTCATCTCGAGCCTCCTCTCCATCGGGGTCGTGCTCTCGTTCGCTCGAAAGCGCCCGCAGTTCGAGGACACGGCGATGGAGCTCTCACCGGCCGAGCGGTCGCGTCGTGCCGCCTCAGCGCGGGTACAGTCTCGATCGTGACCACATACCTCCTTGCCGGCGGCGGAACCGCCGGGCACGTCAACCCCCTGCTCGCCGTCGCCGATCGGCTGCGTGATGAGGAGCCGGACGCGTCGATCCTCGTGCTCGGCACGGCGGAGGGGCTGGAATCCCGACTGGTTCCGGCGCGGGGCTACGAGCTGCTGACGATCGAGCGCCTGCCCTTTCCGCGTCGTCCGAGCGCCGACATCGCCCGCTTCCCCGGTCGCCAGCGGGCAGCGATCGAGCGGGTGCGATCGATCCTTCGCGATCGGGGCGTGGACGTCGTGGTCGGCTTCGGTGGATACGCGTCGGCCCCCGCATACCTCGCCGCCCACCGCGAGCGGCTGCCGTTCGTGGTGCACGAGGCCAATGCCCGCCCCGGACTCGCCAACCGGCTCGGAGCCGCGTTCACGCCCTACGTCGGTGTCGCGCACCGGGCAACGCGCATTCGCAACGGCCAGTTCGTCGGTATGCCGCTGCGCCGGGAGATCGAGCACCTCGACCGGCCGGCGGCACGGGCCACCGCGTACGCGGAGTTCGGCCTCGATCCGTCGCGGCCGACCCTGCTCGTCACAGGTGGCTCGACGGGGGCGCGTCGCCTCAATGCGACGATCTCGGCCAGCGCGTCGCTGGTGATCGGTGCTGGCTGGCAGCTGCTGCACATCGCGGGGGAGCGGGCAGAGGTGCGCGACCCGCACCTCGAGGGCTACGCCTTCCTCAACTACTGCGACCGCATGGATCTCGCGATCGCCGTTGCCGACCTCGCCGTCTCGCGCTCCGGGTCTGCGACGGTGAGCGAGCTGACCGCTGTCGGGGTTCCGGCGGTCTTCGTCCCGTATCCAGTCGGCAACGGGGAGCAGCGGTTCAATGCCGCCGACGTCGTTGCCGCGGGTGGGGCCGTCATCGTCGATGACGCCTCGTTCACGCCTTCGTGGGTGGCGGCATCCCTCGTTCCCCTGCTGCGCGATCGGGCGCTCATCGCAGAGATGGCGGTGCAGTCGGCCAGCGTCGGGGTGAGCGACGGCGCAGATCGAATGGTCGCGCTCGTTCGCCGCGCGCTGCGTCGGCAGTAGCCAACGTCCCCCGGTAAAATCGACAGCGATGATCAAGCCCGACTTCTCCCAGCCACTACCCGCAGAACTCGGGGCGGTGCACTTCATCGGCATCGGCGGATCGGGAATGAGCGGCATCGCCCGCCTCTTCCTCGCCGCGGGGCACCAGGTGAGCGGATCGGACCGCAGCGAGAACCACAACACCGAGTCTCTGCGCGCGCTGGGAGCCACGGTCTCGATCGGCCACGACGCCGCGAACCTCGCGGAGTCTGCCACGGCGATCGTCTACACGACGGCCCTGTGGCCGGACAACCCCGAGTACCTCGTTGCCAGGCAGCGCGGGCTTCCCCTGTTGCACCGCTCCCAGGCGCTCGCGTGGCTGATCAACCGGCAGCGACTTGTCGCGGTTGCGGGCGCCCACGGCAAGACCACATCGACCGGCATGATCATCACGGCGCTGCTCGACCTTGGAGAGGACCCGAGCTTCGTCAACGGGGGCGTCATCCAGTCGCTCGGCGTATCGGCTGCAGCGGGGTCGGGCGATCTGTTCGTCGTCGAGGCCGACGAGTCTGACGGCTCATTCCTGCTCTACGACACGGCCGTCGCCCTCATCACCAACGTCGATGCCGACCACCTCGACCACTACGGCGACCACGACGCATTCGACGCCGCGTTCGTCGAGTTCGCATCGAAGGCGTCGGAGTTCGTCGCGGCATCCAGCGACGATCCCGGCGTGCTTCGTGTGACGAGCCGCCTCGGTGCGAAGAGGCTCATCACGTTCGGCGAGGCAGCTGACGCAGATGTTCGGTTCAGCCAGATCGCCGACGCCGGGCCCGTCTCGTTCACCCTCGACTGGCAGGGGTCGACCTACTCTGCGCAGCTTGCTGTGCCCGGCCGTCACAACGCGCTCAATGCAGCCGGAGCCTTTGCCGTACTCGTCGGCCTCGGACTCGACGCAGAGCGGTCCCTTCGTGGCATCGAGCGGTTCGGCGGCACGGAACGTCGGTTCGAGCTGCACGGGGAGGTTCGGGGTGTGCGGGTCTATGACGACTATGCGCATCATCCCACCGAGGTCGAGGCAGCGCTGCAGACGGCACGCTCCGTTGTCGGCTCCGGCCGGGTCATTGCCGTGCACCAGCCCCATCTCTACAGCAGGACGCAGTTGATGGCCGGCGACTTCGCGGAGGTCTACGAGCGCCTTGCCGATGCGACCGTGGTGCTGGATGTCTACGGCGCGCGAGAGGACCCCGTGCCCGGTGTCACGGGAGCGCTGGTGGCAGAGCGCTTTGCCGACGCGTCAAAGGTCGCCTACCTTCCCGACTGGCAGGAGGCGGCAGACCACACTGCGTCCATCGCCCGCGACGGCGACATCATCATGACGCTCAGCTGCGGCGACGTGTACCGCATCATTCCGCAGCTGCTCGCCTCGCTCGAGGCGACGAGCAAGGACTGAGCCGATGAAGCGGCCAGAGGGGTTCGACCGCGCGACCAAGCCACAGGCTCCCGCGCCAGTGACTCCCATCGCGAAGGCGAAGCCGGCGAAGGCCGTCAAAGACGCGGCCCCCCACTCGACCAGTGTCTCTCCCGCGCGCGAGGGCCGCATGCTGGTGCGACGTGCGGCCCGGGAGCGCAAGGCGTTCGAGCGCGGAGAAGTCAAGCGCTTCACCCGGCGGGCCCGCGCTCGTCGACGCGTGGTGATCGCCGCCGTTGTCACCGTCGTCGCCCTCGTCGGCGGCATGGTGGTTGCGGTGTTCTCCCCTCTGCTCTCCCTCGACTCGATCGAGATCAGCGGCACGCAGCGAATCGATGCCGCCGAGGTACACGAGGCTCTCGACGACCAGCTCGGCACACCGCTCGCCCTCGTCGACTTCGACCGCATCACCGAGGAGCTCGGCCGGTTTCCGCTGATCCGCAGCTATACCGCGGAGTCGGTTCCGCCACACACCCTCGTCATCACCATCGACGAGCGCCAGCCCATCGGCATTGTCAGCGATGGCAGCTCGTTCGCCGTTGTCGACCCTGCCGGTGTCGTCGTCGAATCGGTGGCTGCTCGCCCGCCGGGACTCGCAGTTATCGACGCGGGGGAGGCATCCATCGGCAATCCCGGGTTCCTCGCTGCGGTGGAGGTGCTCCTCGCACTTCCGCCGGAACTGGCCGCACGAGTCGACACCATCACGGCATCGACGAAGGATGACGTCGGCTTCAGCCTGACCGGTGGCACCCAGTCGGTCACCTGGGGCAGTGCCGACCGCTCGGCGACAAAGGCGCGGGTTCTCGCGACTCTCATCGCGACGCAGGGGGAGTCGGCCGCGCTGCTCTACGACGTCTCCGCTCCCGACGCCGCCGTCGTGCGCACTCTCTGACCCTCGACATTGCCGACACGCCGCCGAAAGGCCGCGGCCCTCGATGGCATCGACCTACTCTCAGTGCAGGAAATGCATACTGAGCATAACTTTAATCCTCAACCTGAGGTTGAAAGTTTTCAGCGGAGGCCGGAACAGTGACATCGAAGCAGAACTACCTCGCCGTGATCAAGGTCGTCGGCATAGGCGGCGGCGGCGTCAACGCGGTCAACCGCATGATCGAGCTCGGCCTTCGCGGCGTCGAGTTCATCGCCATCAACACCGACGCCCAGGCGCTGCTGATGAGCGATGCCGACGTCAAGCTCGATGTCGGCCGTGAGCTCACCCGCGGACTTGGTGCAGGGGCCGACCCAGAGGTCGGCCGCCGTGCCGCAGAGGACCACGCGGAAGAGATCGAGGAGGCCCTCGCCGGCGCCGACATGGTCTTCGTCACCGCGGGCGAGGGAGGCGGTACCGGCACCGGTGGAGCCCCCGTCGTCGCCAGAATCGCCAAGTCGATCGGCGCGCTCACCATCGGTGTCGTCACCAAGCCGTTCGGCTTCGAGGGCAAGCGCCGCTCCAGCCAGGCCGAGATCGGCGTCTCCAACCTCAAGAACGAGGTCGACACGCTTATCGTCGTTCCCAACGACCGTCTGCTCGAGATCAGCGACCGCGGCATCAGCATGCTCGAGGCCTTCGCCACCGCCGACCAGGTGCTCCTCGCGGGCGTGCAGGGAATCACCGACCTCATCACGACCCCTGGGCTCATCAATCTCGACTTCGCCGACGTCAAGTCGGTCATGCAGGGAGCGGGGTCGGCGCTCATGGGCATCGGCTCGGCCAGGGGAGCGGACCGCGCCATCAAGGCCGCGGAGCTCGCCGTTGCCAGCCCACTGCTCGAAGCCTCGATCGACGGCGCCCACGGCGTTCTGCTCAGCGTCCAGGGCGGCTCGAACCTCGGCATCTTCGAGATCAACGACGCTGCACGCCTCGTGCAGGAGGCCGTGCATCCAGAGGCGAACATCATCTTCGGAGCCGTCATCGACGACACGCTCGGCGACGAGGTCCGCGTGACGGTCATCGCCGCCGGCTTCGACGGCGGGGAGCCGAAGCACACCAAGGAGCAGGCGCGCCGCACCAACTACGTCGCCGCCGCTGACGGCGCATCGCCGGCGGTCGAGACGCCGACACAGCCGTGGAGCCAGGAGCAGCTGCCGGTCGACCCCAGCGGTCGCGGATTCGACGACGAGGATGACGCCGACATCGACATCCCCGACTTCCTGAAGTAGGTGGCAACCCTCGCCGAGCGCTATGCGGCCGTGACACAGGATGTCGCTGCCGCAGCGAGCGAGGCCGGTCGCGACCCCGCAGAGATCACCACGGTCGTCGTCACCAAGTTCCACCCCGCATCCCTCGTTCGGGAGCTCGCGTCACTCGGCGTGCGCGACGTGGGGGAGAATCGCCACCAGGAGGCCGCTGCCAAGACGGCAGAACTCGTCGACCTCGACCTGCGGTGGCATTTCGTGGGGCAGCTGCAGGCCAACAAGGCGGCGGCTGCCCTCGAGTACGCCACTGTCATCCATTCCGTCGACCGGCCGTCGCTCATTGACGCGATCGCCAAGACGGGCCGCCGTGTCGGCGTCTTCATCCAGCTCAACCTGACCGACGACCCCGACAGGGGCGGCGTCGACATCGAAGGCCTCGAGTCCGTGGCGGAGCGCGCGCTTGCCGTTCCGAGCATCGAGCTGCTGGGGCTCATGGCGGTCGCGGGACTCGGTGCAGAGCCGCGCGCGGAGTTCGCTCGCGTGCGTGCCGCATCCGATCGCCTTCGCTCGCTTGCCCCGGGGGCGTCCAAGCTCTCGATCGGCATGTCCGGTGACTTCCGTGAGGCGATCGCCGAGGGTGCGACACACCTGCGCATCGGCACGGCAATCACGGGAAACCGGCCCCCCGCGAGTTAATGTCGTTGAGAAGCACCACGAGACGTGAGGAACACAATGGCTAATCCACTGCGCAAGACGATGGTCTACCTCGGCCTGGCCGACGAGGAGTTCGACTACGACGCCGGTGTGCCGAGTGCGCCAGCACAGCCAGCCGCCCCCGTTCACCGCGAGGTGCAGCAGCACCGCGAGAGCACGGCGCGAGCGCAGGTCACCCCCCTGCGTCGCCAGCCCGCCCAGCGCCAGTCCGGCCAGGAGATGAACGAGATCCTGACGGTGCACCCGCGCGCGTACAAGGACGCCCAGGTCATCGCAGAGAACTTCCGTGAGGGAATCCCCGTGATCATCAACCTCTCGCAGATGAGCGAGCAGGAGGCGCGCCGCCTTGTCGACTTCGCCAGCGGGCTCTCGCAGGGCCTCTACGGAAAGATCGAGCGGGTCACGAGCAAGGTATTCCTGCTCTCACCAGCACACGTCGCTGTCAGCGGGGACCAGGCCGAGGTCGAGTCCGACGTCGAGGCCTCGTTCTTCGCCCAGCAGTAGCAGCTGCGCCCGGCGTGGCAGTCATCGGCCTGATCGCGTACATCGCGATCTCCATCTTCATCATCATCATGTGGGTGCGGTTCGGTTTCGATTTCGTGATGAGTCTCAACCGTGGATGGCGCCCTCGCGGTGCCGGCATGGTCATCGCCGAGATCGCGTTCACAATCACCGACCCGCCCATCCGACTCGTGCGACGGTTCGTTCCGCCGATGAAGGTCGGCGGCATGGCGCTCGACTTTGCGTGGGCCATCGTGCTCATCACTGCGATCATCCTGAGTTACATCGCCGCTTCGTTCCTCTAGCGAGCGACCCGATGTACTCTGGAAGAGAAGACCGTGCTGCCATCCGGTCATGCATGAAGTAATGTGGCCAAGGCGCCAACATTAAACAAATGGTTGAAGAAAGTTGTAGAGGTGACGGCAATGGCTTTGACCCCAGAAGACGTAGTCAACAAGCGGTTCCAGCCCACGAAGTTTCGCGAGGGCTACGACCAGGACGAGGTCGATGACTTCCTCGACGAGGTCGTGGTCGAGCTCCGACGCCTGAACCAGGAGAACGAGGAGCTGCGCCAGCGCCTTATTCAGAGCGACTCGCGCATCAACCAGCTGCAGCAGGGCGCGCCGCCCGCTCCCGCGATGGCCGCTCCGGCTCCAGCAGCCGCACCGCCGGCTCCTGCCGTTGCGGCACCCGCGTTCAACGCGAGCCTTGACGACCAGGGCAACACCAACAACCTGCTCCAGCTCGCTCGCACTCTGCACGAGCAGCATGTTCGCGAGGGCATCGAGAAGCGCGACTCGCTCATCGCCGAGGGTCAGGCAACTGCCGCTCGCATCATCGAGGAGGCGGAGCAGCAGCAGCGCGCCGCCATCGGCAACCTCGACCAGGAGCGCCAGATTCTCGAGCGCAAGGTCGAAGAGCTGCGCAACTTCGAGCGCGACTACCGCGCCAAGCTGAAGGGCTACATCGAGGGCCAGCTGCGTGAGCTCGAAGAGGCGTCCCCTGCGGCCGCTCCTCAGCCGGCAGCCAACCTGACCCAGCCGCAGCAGTTCGACCAGCCGCAGCAGTTCGACCAGCCACAGCAGTTCAGCGCCCCGCAGGGCTATGAGCAGCAGGCTGCACCGCCGCAGCAGGCCGCTCCGCCGCAGCAGGCTCCTGTCTACGGCGCTCCGCAGCCGCAGCAGGTGCCGCAGGGTTACCCCGGCTTTGCCGGCAACTGACGACACAACGCCGACTCCGGGTGCCGGGCGCGTTAGCGCCCGTGCACTCGCGCTAGTCGGCGTTGTCGCTGTGCTGGTCTACCTCGCCGACCAGGTGGCAAAGGCCCTCGTGCTGGCGAACCTCAAGGTCAATGAGATCGTGCCGTTCGTGGGCGAGCTGCTGCAGCTTCACCTGGTGAAGAACGCGGGAGCCGCGTTCTCGCTCGGCAGCGGTTCCACCTGGATCTTTGCGATCATTGCATCGCTCGTGGCGGTCGGCCTCGTGGTGTTCGCCCGCCGCATCCGGTCGCTCGCCTGGGCAACCGTGTTCGGGCTGCTGCTCGGCGGCACTCTGGGAAACCTGAGCGACCGGTTGTTCCGCGAACCCGGCTTCGGCGTCGGCCACGTCGTCGACTTCCTCCAGCTCTACGCTTTCCCCGCCATTTTCAACGTCGCCGACATTGGCATCACCTCGGCGATGGTGCTGTTCATCCTTCTCACGATCCGCGGGGTGAATCTCGACGGCACGCGCTCGAAGCGCGCTCCGAAGGCCGTGCCAAGCGACGCCGGCTAATGGAGCAGCGCAGCCTCCCTGTTCCCGACGGCCTCGCCGGCGAGCGAGTCGACGCCGGCATCTCCCGGCTCCTCGGCTTCTCGCGCACGCTGGCCGCCGAGGTGGCCGAGGCCGGTGGAATCACCGTCGACGGCATCGCGGTCGGCAAGTCCGACCGCCTGCGGGCAGGTGCATGGCTAGAGGTGAGCTGGGAGTCGCGAACCGGTCCGGCGATCGAGCCGGTGGTTCTCGACAACCTCGGCATCATCCACGACGATGACGACTTCGTGGTCGTCGACAAGCCCGTCGGTGTCGCGGCACACCCGTCGGTCGGGTGGGATGGACCGACCGTGCTCGGCGCGCTCGCCGGTGCGGGCTTCCGCATCTCGACCTCGGGAGCCGCGGAGCGGGCCGGCATCGTGCACCGCCTCGACGCGGGCACGAGCGGCCTCATGGTCGTTGCCAAGTCAGAGCGCGCCTACACAGAGCTCAAGCGGCTATTCCACGACCGTGAGGTCGACAAGGTCTACCACGCGGTCGTGCAGGGTCATCCCGACCCTCTGACCGGCACGATCGACGCGCCCATCGGGCGTCATCCTGGTTCAGGATGGCGGTTCGCCGTCACCTCCGACGGCAAGCCGTCCATCACCCACTACGAGACCATCGAGGCCTTTCCGTCGGCCTCCTTGCTCGAGGTGCACCTCGAGACGGGCCGCACCCACCAGATCCGTGTGCACATGGCAGCGCAGCGGCATCCATGCGTCGGCGACGCGATGTACGGCGCGGATCCGACGATCAGCGCGCGGCTCGGACTGCAGCGACAGTGGCTTCACGCCATGCGGCTTGGATTCGTGCACCCGGGCACCGGCCAGTACGTCAGCTTCGAATCGGCGTACCCCGCCGATCTCCAGCACGCGCTCGACGTGCTGCGCGCGGCCTGAGCGGCGTGTCGCTGCGAGCGTCGTAGTGACTCGTTAGGCTGAGGTTCCAGACTCGATTCCCGGAGATTTTGTGCCCCCCAGCGACGACTCATTCGTGCACCTCCACGTGCACTCCGAGTACTCGATGCTCGACGGGGCGGCACGGGTCAAACCCCTCATCGCGGCCGCGGTCGAGCAGGGCATGCCTGCTATCGCGGTGACCGACCACGGCAATATGTTCGGCGCGTACGACTTCTGGAAGACAGCAACGGCATCCGGAATCAAGCCGATCATCGGCACAGAGGCCTACATCACGCCCGGCACACCACGTGGTGAGAAGACCCGTGTGCGCTGGGGCAACAGCGGCCAGGTGCAAGACGACGTCGGTGGATCCGGCTCCTACACCCACATGACACTCCTCTCGGAGAACAACGAGGGCATGCACAACCTGTTCCGCATGTCATCGCTCGCCTCCATGGAGGGCTTCTACTTCAAGCCGCGCATGGACCGCGACCTTCTCAGCCGCTATGGCACGGGGGTCATCGCCACGACGGGGTGCGTCGGTGGCGAGGTGCAGACCCGGCTCCGTCTCGGCCAGTACGACGAGGCGCGCACGGCGGCCGGTGAGTTCCAGGACATCTTCGGCAAGGAGAACTTCTTCGCCGAGATCATGGACCACGGCATCGACATCGAGCGCCGCACCATGAAAGACCTGATCCGGCTCGCCAAGGAGCTGGACATCCCGCTCGTCGCCAGCAATGACCTGCACTACACGCACGCGCACGATGCGACCGCGCACGCCGCCCTGCTATGCGTGCAGTCGGCCTCCACCCTCGACGACCCCAACCGCTTCAAGTTCGACTCCGATGAGTTCTACCTCAAGTCGGCTGCGCAGATGCGGCAGCTCTTCGCCGACTACCCGGAGGCAAGCGACAACACCCTGCTCATCGCCGAGCGCTGCGAGGTGAGCTTCGAGCACCGCGACCTCATGCCGCGCTTCCCGGTTCCCGCCGGCGAGACAGAGGCGACCTGGTTCGAGAAAGAGGTGCACGCGGGCATGCTGCGGCGCTTCAACAACGCGCCGAGCCCGGAGCACCTCGCCCAGGCCCAGTACGAGGTCGACGTCATCAAGCAGATGGGCTTCCCCGGCTACTTCCTCGTCGTGGCCGACTTCATCGCGTGGGCGAAGTCGCAGGGCATCCGCGTCGGCCCGGGCCGTGGATCGGCCGCCGGGTCGATGGCGTCCTACGCCATGGGAATCACCGAGCTCGACCCGCTGCACCACGGCCTCATCTTCGAGCGCTTCCTCAACCCAGAGCGCGTCTCGATGCCCGATGTCGACGTCGACTTCGACGACCGTCGGCGCCCAGAGGTCATCCGCTACGTCACAGAGAAGTACGGTGACGACCGGGTCGCCCAGATCGTGACCTACGGAACCATCAAGGCCAAGCAGGCGCTCAAAGACAGCGCTCGGGTGCTGGGCATGCCGTATGCGGTCGGCGAGAAGCTCACCAAGGCGATGCCGCCCGCGATCATGGGCAAAGACATCCCGCTCACCGACATCATGGACTCGGCCTCAGAGCGCTACAAAGAGGCGGCCGACTTCCGCAGCATCGTCGCGAGCGACGCTGAGGCGGCCAGGGTATTCGACACCGCGCTCGGCATCGAGAACCTCAAGCGCCAGTGGGGAGTACACGCGGCAGGCGTCATCATGTCGGCAGAGCCGCTGCTCGACGTGCTGCCGATCATGAAGCGCGAGGATGACGGCGCGATCATCACGCAGTTCGACCAGCCGCCGCTGGAATCCCTCGGGCTCATCAAGATGGACTTCCTCGGGCTGCGCAACCTGACGATCATCGAAGACGCGCTCAAGATGATCGAGAAGAACACCGGGCACCGGCTCGTCATCGAGGACCTCGACCTCGACGCAGACCAGAAGACCTACGACCTGCTCGCTCGCGGCGACACGCTCGGCGTTTTCCAGCTCGATGGCGGGGCAATGCGAGCTCTGCTGCGCCAGCTCAAGCCGACCAACTTCGAAGACATCTCCGCTGTCATCGCGCTCTACCGCCCTGGCCCCATGGGCATGAACTCGCACACCAACTACGCGCTTCGCAAGAACGGCCTGCAGCAGATCGACGCGATCCACCCAGAGCTCGAGGAGCCGCTGCGCGAGATCCTCGACACGACCTACGGGCTCATCGTCTACCAGGAGCAGGTCATGTCGGTGGCGCAGAAGGTCGCCGGATTCAGCCTCGGCCAGGCCGACGTGCTTCGGCGCGCGATGGGCAAGAAGAAGAAGGAGGAGCTCGACAAGCAGTTCGCCGACTTCGAGGCTGGCATGGTGGCGAACGGCTACAGCAAGGGCGCAGTGACGAAGCTGTGGGACACCCTGATGCCCTTCGCCGACTATGCCTTCAACAAGGCGCACAGCGCCGGCTATGGGGTGCTGAGCTACTGGACCGCCTACCTCAAGGCCAACTACCCGGCCGAGTACATGGCTGCCCTCCTGACCAGCGTCGGCGACTCCAAGGACAAACTCGGCATGTACCTCAGCGAGTGCCGCCGCATGGGCATCAAGGTGCTGGCTCCGGATGTGAACGAGAGCTGGGTCGACTTCCGCGCAGTACCGAGCGAGACCGGCGTCGGCGACATCCGGTTCGGCCTTGGTGCCGTTCGCAACGTCGGCCATGCCGTCGTCGAGTCGATCTCTCGCTCGCGCGAGGAGAAGGGGCGTTTCACCTCGTTCCACGACTTCCTCGGCAAGGTTCCCATCCAGGTCGCCAACAAGCGCACTGTCGAGTCACTCATCAAGTCGGGCGCCTTCGACTCGCTTGGCAACACGCGGCGTGCCCTCGTCGAGATCCACGAGGATGCGGTGGATGCCGTCGTCAGCGACAAGCGCAACGAGGCGAACGGCCTCGTCGGCTTCGACTTCGACAGCCTGTGGGACGAGCCGACGGCGGGCGAGAAGAACGTGCCAGACCGCCCGGAGTGGTCGAAACGCGACAAGCTGGCCTTCGAGCGCGAGATGCTCGGCCTCTACGTCTCCGACCACCCGCTCGCCGGTCTCGAGATCGCCCTCGCCAAGCACGTGGAGTTCTCGATCACCGAGCTGCTCGGGGGAGAGGTGGCCGCCGACGGCCAGCACGTGACCATTGCCGGGCTCATCACGAGCGTTCAGCACCGTGTCGCGCGCAACTCCGGCAACCAGTACGGCATCGTGCAGGTCGAGGACTTCGGCGGCGAGATCAGTGTCATGTTCCTCGGCAAGACCTACCAGGAGTTCTCCCCGGCTCTCGCCAATGACTCGGTGGTGGTGGTCAAGGGCCGCGTGAGCATGCGCGACGACGGCATGAACCTGCACGCGGTGAGCATGTTTACCCCCGACATCGGCCCGAGCCTTGGTTCTGGTCCGCTGCTCATCTCCCTTCCAGAGAACCGGGCGACCACCGACACGGTGGCAGCACTCAACGACGTGCTCATCAGACATGCCGGAACCAACGAGGTTCGGCTGAAGCTCCTGACCAGCTCGGTCGCGCGGGTGTTCGAGCTGCCGTACCCGGTGACGGTGTCTGCAGACCTCTACGGGGAGCTCAAGACGCTGCTTGGGCCTAACTGTCTGGGATAGCTCCCGGCTTCATGTAGGCACGCTCGTGGTACAGCAGTGCCTCGTCCTCGTCGCCGAGCTCCCCACCCTCGATACGCACGACCACCACCGCGTTGCTGTGAACCGGATGCACCTCGATGATGCGGCCGAGCATCCACGCGGTCGCGTCGGCGAGAATCGGCACGCCGTGCGGGCCGGGGCTCCAGTGCTCGCCGGTGAACCGCACCGCGTTGTCCGCGGCCATGAGCTTGGCGAGATGCCTCGTGCGCGGACCGAGGGTGTGAATCGCCACGTGGTTGCCGACGGTCATCGCTGGCCATGCGCTCGATGTCTGCGCCATGTTGAATGTCGCGAGCGGCGGGTCGGCGGCGAGAGAGGCGAGGGATGTCGCCGTGAAGCCGACCGGGGAGCCGTCTGGCGCGACCGACGTCACTGCGGCGACCCCGGCCGCATGGCGCCGGAAGGCCTGCTTGAACGCCTCGACGTCGACACTGGGGTTTTCGCTCACGGGAGACTCAATCGTCGATCGGGCCGGGATATTCCGGGTGACACCGCCAACTAGCATGGGATGGCCATGATCAAGACTATTGACCTCCGCGGGACGCAGCCGACGCGCACAGAGCTCATGGGCCTCGTGCCCCGACCAGAACTGGATGCCGGAAGCGCCGCAGAGGCGGCCGCGGCGCTCATCGACGACGTGCGCGATCGCGGGCAGTCCGCGTTGCTCGATCAGGCAGAACGCCTCGATGGAGTGCGCCCGGAGCGCATCCGCATCCACGCAGACCAGATCTCCGCGGCGGTGCGGTCTCTCGATCCAGCCGTGCGAGCAGCGCTCGACGAGTCGATCTCGCGCCTCACCGCGGCGTCGAAGGCGCAGCTGCCGCAGCCGACCGTGACGACGCTCGGCGACGGCGCGCAGGTGATCCAGCGATGGCAGCCCGTCGACCGCGTCGGCCTCTATGTGCCGGGTGGAAAGGCCGTGTACCCATCGAGCGTTCTCATGAACGTCGTGCCAGCACACGTCGCTGGTGTGGCATCCATCGCCCTCGCCTCGCCGGCACAGAGCCGGTTCGGCGGCTCGGTGCACCCGACGATTCTCGGCGCTGCCGGGGTTCTCGGCATCGAGGAGGTGTACGCCATGGGCGGCGCTGGAGCCATCGGTGCCCTCGCCTACGGCGTGCCGGAGATCGATCTCGATCCCGTGCAGGTCATCACCGGACCAGGCAATGTGTACGTCGCGGCGGCGAAGCGCCTCGTGCGCGGCGTCGTTGGCATCGACTCCGAGGCCGGACCAACCGAGATCCTCGTCATCGCCGATGCGACGGCCGACCCGCGCATCGTTGCGGCAGACCTCGTGAGCCAGGCGGAGCACGACGAGCTTGCCGCCGCGATCCTCGTCACCGACTCCGCAGAGCTCGCCGAGGCGGTGCTGGCCGAGCTCGCGCTCCTCGCGGAGACGACCCGGCACGCCGACCGGGTGCGGGTATCGCTTGCCGGCGCGCAGTCCGCGATCGTGCTCGTCGACGACCTTGCGGCCGCCGCCGGATTCAGCAACGCCTACGGTCCAGAGCACCTCGAGATCCAGGTCGACGAGCCCGGCGGCACGCTCGACCTCATCACGAACGCCGGTGCGATCTTCCTCGGTGCCAACTCGCCGGTCAGCCTCGGCGACTACCTTGCCGGTTCCAACCACGTGCTGCCCACCGGTGGCCAGTCCCGGTTCTCCTCCGGTCTCGGGTCGTACACCTTCGTGCGCCCGCAGCAGATCATCAACTACTCCCGCGAGGCCCTCAAGGCGGTACACGCCGATGTGATGGCGTTGAGCGAGGCAGAGGATCTGCCCGCGCACGGAGACGCGGTCACCGCGCGCTTCCGCGACGCCTAGGTATCCTGTAACCCATGTTCTGCCCTTTCTGCCGTTACCCCGACTCGCGGGTCATCGACTCGCGCACCAGCGACGACGGCCTCTCGATTCGCCGCCGCCGTCAGTGTCCGGAGTGCGGACGCCGATTCAGCACGACAGAGACCGCCTCGCTCACCGTGATCAAGCGCAATGGCGTGGTCGAGCCGTTCAGCAGGGAGAAGATCGTCTCCGGCGTGCGCAAGGCGTGCCAGGGGCGCCCGGTGACCGATGCAGACCTTGCCACCCTCGCCCAGCGTGTCGAGGAGATCATCCGGTCGACGGGAGCCTCGCAGATCGAGGCGAACGACATCGGTCTCGCCATCCTCCCTCCGCTACGCGAGCTCGACGAGGTCGCCTACCTCCGGTTTGCCAGCGTCTACCAGGCCTTCGAGTCGCTCGAGGACTTCGAGCTCGCGATCACGCAGTTGCGCATCGACCACAGCGAGAGCACGGCAGCGTCGGCGGAGTAGACCAAGCCGAATAAGCTGTGAGGCGATGTATCGCCTCCTCTTCTCCCTCGTGCTCTCCAAGCTCGATCCCGAGACCGCCCACACCCTCGCCTTCACCGTCATCCGGCTCCTGCCGACGCTGGGGATCGGCCGTCTCGTGCGGCGGTTCACGCGACCAGCGCCGCAGCTGCGAGTCTCGGCCCTTGGCCGCGAGTTCGACTCGCCGTTCGGTCTCGCTGCCGGTTTCGACAAGTACGGCAGCGGCATCCGCGGGCTCGGCCAGCTGGGCTTCGGCCACGTCGAGGTCGGCACCGTCACGGCGCACGCTCAGCCGGGGAATCCACGACCACGGCTGTTTCGCCTCGTGCCAGACCGCGCTGTCATCAATCGCATGGGATTCAACAACAACGGATCTGCGGCTTTGCTGCCGAAGCTGGAGAAGGCCGTCGCGAAGCGCCAGCGACCGGTCATCGGCGCCAATATCGGCAAGTCCCGCATCACCGAGGTCGAGGATGCCGTCGGCGACTACCTCGAGAGCACGCGCCTTCTGGCCCCCGTGGCCGACTACCTCGCCGTCAACGTGAGCTCGCCGAACACACCGGGGTTGCGGGGACTGCAGGAGCTCGAGATGCTCGCACCATTGCTCACGGCGATCCGCGAGGCCGCCGGAGCGACCCCGGTTCTCGTCAAGATCGCTCCAGACCTCACCGATGACCAGGTCGAGGCCATCGCCCGCCTTGCCGTCGACCTCGGCCTCTCTGGCATCATCGCGACCAACACGACGCTGTCGCGCGAGAACCTCGTCACCGATGCCGCCGTCGTCGAGGCAGCGGGTGCCGGTGGGCTCTCTGGCGCGCCGCTTGCCGGTCGCTCCTTCGCCGTGCTGCGCGTCATCCGGTCCGTGGTTCCAGCAGATTTCTGCGTCATCTCCGTCGGGGGAGTGGAGACCGCAGAGGATGTCATCGAGCGTCTCGACGCCGGTGCCACTCTGGTGCAGGGCTACACCGCGTTCCTCTACCGAGGGCCACTGTGGGCAGCGTCGGTCAACCGGGGCCTCGCGCGGCTGCGCACCGCGTAGCGACCGCTACTCCGGAAAGGCCCCGCGCTTGACCTGCGGCTTCGGAAGCCGGATCTGGCGAAGGTAGACAGCACGGATGCCTGCATAGAAGCGGAAGCCCTTGTCGGCGAAGCCGAACTTCTCCTCGAGGCGTCGCTTGAGCACGAAGCTGACGACGACGATGTCGATGAGCGATGCGATGAGGATGAACCACATGAGCCCGAAGCCGAGGATCACGACGATCTCGTAGGGGAAGAAGCTCGTGATGAAGAAGAGCACGATCGTCGGCAGCAGCAGCTCGCCGACACTCCACCGGGCGTCGATGTAGTCACGGATGAACTTGCGCTGCGGCCCGCGGTCACGAGCGGGCAGGTAGCGCTCGTCGCCGTTCGCCATGCCGATGCGCGCCTTCTCGCGCTGCAGCGCAGAGGCCTCGCGCTCGCGACGACGTCGCTCGGCGCGGTCGTTGACCACGAGGGGGCGCTTGCGGGCCTCTTCCTTCTCCTTGCGGCTGGGAGTCGGGCGACCCTTGCCGTCCTTCGTGGTCGGTGCGTCCGGCGTCGAGCCGGTGGGTGCCTCTGGAGTGCGTGCCACGGTGAGTCCTTGGAGTTCGGGGGTCGGCTTAAGATTACTCGCATGAGCGAATCAGCCGAGACCCTGCCCGGACTAGCCGACGCTGTGCACGCGGGCCTTCCCTCGGCCATCGCCGACCTCTCCCGGCTCGTGCGCATTCCATCCGTCTCGTGGGACGGCTTCGACTTCGCCCACGTGGATGCCAGCGCAGAGGCCGTTCGCGGTCTCATCGAGCAGACCGGCGTGTTCGACCTCGTGGAGATCCGCCGAGCCGCCGTCGCCGGCAGCGAGGAGCTCGGCCGCCCCGCCGTGGTCGCTCGTCGCGAGCCGCGCAACGGTGCGCCGACGATCCTGCTCTACGCGCACCACGACGTGCAGCCTCCCGGCAAGGAGGAGGACTGGCACTCGCTGCCGTTCGAGCCGACGGTGCGCGGTGACCGCCTGTACGGCCGCGGCGCCGCCGACGACAAGGCCGGTGTCATGGCGCACGTTGCCGCCATCCGTGCCCTCGTCGCCATCGCCGGGCCAGACATCGATCTCGGAATCGTCGTATTCATCGAGGGGGAGGAGGAGTTCGGCTCCCGGTCGTTCGGCAACTTCCTCATCGAGAACCGCGACCTGCTCGCCGCCGACGTCATCGTCGTCGCCGACTCCGACAACTGGGACACCGCCACACCCGCCCTCACCGTGGCTCTGCGCGGCAACGTCACGTTCAAGCTCACGGTCTCGACACTCTCCCACGCCTCGCACTCCGGCATGTTCGGGGGAGCGGCTCCCGATGCGATGCTCGCCACCATCCGCCTGCTCTCGACCCTGCACGACGAGGCAGGCTCCGTTGCCGTGCCAGGGCTCGTGCTGCACGACGCGCAGACCCCCGCCTACGACGAGGAGAAGCTGCGGCACGAGGCCGGGCTCCTCGACGGCGTCTCGCCTCTCGGCCGCGGGGAGATACTGTCGCGCCTGTGGTACCAGCCGGCGATCACCGTCACGGGCATCGACGCTCCGAGCGTGCAGAACGCCTCGAACACGCTGAGCCCGACGGTCTCGGTGAAGGTGAGCATGCGCATCGCGCCAGGACAGGATGCCGAGGCGGCCTTCGCCGCAATCGAGGCGCACCTGCGCGCGAACGCCCCCTTCGGCGCCCAGCTATCGATCTCCGACGTCGACAAGGGCAGCCCCTTCCTCGTCGACACGAGCGGCTGGGCCGTGAGCGACGCGAAGGATGCGATGGCGGAGGCATGGGGCGCGCCGCCCGTCGAGATGGGCGTCGGCGGATCGATTCCGTTCATCGCCGACCTCGTCGAGGTCTTCCCCGAGGCGCAGGTACTCGTAACGGGCGTCGAGGACCCGGACTCGCGGGCGCACAGCCCCAACGAGTCCCTTCACCTCGGTGTATTCCACCGCGCCATCCTCACCGAGGCCGTCTTGCTGGCAAAGCTCAATTCGCGCACGTAGACTTGAACTATGACTGACACCATCACGACCTCTGCCACGCACGGCGTCGGCCTCTCTGATGCTGCTGCGCAGAAGGTGCGCAGCCTCATGACGCAGGAGGGTCGCGACGACCTTCGTCTTCGTCTGGCCGTGCAGCCTGGTGGCTGCTCCGGCCTCATCTACCAGCTCTACTTCGACGAGCGCACGCTCGACGGCGACGCGGTTCGCGAGTTCGGCGATGGCGTCGAGGTCGTCGTCGACAAGATGAGCGTGCCGTACCTCGAGGGTGCATCCATCGACTTCGAAGACACGATCCAGAAGCAGGGCTTCACGATCGACAACCCGAACGCCGAGGGATCCTGCGCCTGCGGCGACTCGTTCCACTAGCCGATTCACCATGAAGGGCCCGGGCGCAGAGCCCGGGCCCTTCACGGGTTGTGGACTCGA
>NZ_JBXMIS010000150.1:0-25851 GCF_057073975.1 Conyzicola sp.
CGGTAGGGCTTGTCGAGCACGCCGTCGGCGGGCCGCACGTCAACGTGGGCAACCTCGATGCCGACCGAGTGCACGTAGTCCGCCATCTTGTAGTCGCTGCGCGAGTCGCCGACCGACCGCCAGAGCAGCGGCAGCGGTCCCCGGGACTCGAAGTGGTCGAGCGCACGCTGCGCGCCCGTGTCCTTGTCGAGCAGCACCGACTCGATGTCGGTGGAGATGATCGTCGGGTCGACGCGGAACGGGGTCTCTCCGCGCGCGTCGACGAGCGTGCGGTCGCGGTACCGCAGACCAAGGCCGAGGGAGGCTGCTGTGGCGAATGCGGCGTCCTGGAAGCGCTCCTGGGCGGGCTTGTAGTCGGCGGAGGAGACATCCACCCGCTGCTCGACCGAGATCATGGCGTGCTTGGTGTCATCCCAGAACATCTCGTCGGCGAAGTCACGGGCGTGCAGCTCGCGGACGGCATCGACGAGTGCCTCCGGAACGGCGACGCTGCGATCGACGGTGGTCTCGCCGAGTCCGAGGGAATCGACCTCTGCCCACGCGGCGCCCTTCTCGAATACGGCGAACATGCGAGCTCCGTCGACGGCCAGCGCGTCGGCGAGGCCGGCAGCGAGCAGCGGTGCCATGACCTGGTCACGGATGAATGCATCCGACCGGCCGGTGATGAAGGCGATAGGCACGCCGGCCGCGGTGAGGAATACGAGGTCGTCGATGATCGACCGAATCGCGATGGTGCGTGTCTCCGGGCTGGCGATGGGCCCGTCGACGTCGAGCAGGAGTCCGAGAGGCGGGGGAGTGGTGGTCACACGCCATCGTCGCAGACACCGCTGCGCTACTTGAAATCGGTGGTCGTGTGCGGTGCGCCGTTGCGGTCGTAGCTCGTCCACTGTCCGCGCTGCACTCCGGCGACGAACTGGCCGGTGCGCAGGAGAGTGCCGTCCTCCCGGTGCCATTCCCACGGCCCGTCCATGACACCGTCGGAATAGGCGCCTTCGCCCTTCACCGCCCCGCTGTGGTAGAAGAACCTCCATCGACCGTGCTTGCGGCCGTTGAGGGTCTCTCCCTCGCCCATGATCGTGCCATCGCTGAAGGTTTCGATATCCATTGCTCAGTTGTACCTCTCTCGTGCGGGTGGGCCAAGTGCGCGAGAATAGTCTCCTTATGACGAAGCACTGGACGCCCCTGGCCCTCGTTTGGCTCGCGCTGTCGATCGTCGGCCTCGTCGCAACGTGGTACTTCAACATCGGCTCCATCGTGGCGGGGCGCGACTTCATCGGCGACTGGGTCGGCAGTGGCCCTGCGGTGTCCTCCCTCACCGTCGACCTGCTGGTCACGGCTGTCGCCGGCAGCATCCTCGTCATCGCAGAGTCGAGACGGATCGGGATGCGGTTCGGCTGGGTCTTCATCGTGCTGTCCAGCGTCGTCGCCTTCGCATTCGCATTCCCGCTGTTTCTCGCTCTGCGGGAGCGGCACATCACGGCGGCGCGCGCGGAGGCCACCGTCTCGCGCGGCCTCGACGTCTAGCCAGCGAGCATGCCGAGGTCTGCGCTGCCGAGCGCGCTCCACGCCAGGGCGGCCGCGATCACGGGAGCAACGATCGCCAGTGCTCCGAGGATCTTGCCTGGCACGGGGTTCACCAGCAGGGCGAGGATCGCGAGCACGAGGAGGCCAACGGCCAGCAGGGGGATGACGACCCACGACGCGAAGAACATCACGTACGCGATCGTGCCGGCGACATCGCTCGAGGACGCGGCGACCGCGAGGTAGACGAGGGCGGTGATCCACACGATGAGTGCAACGGAACAGCACAGGGCTGCGATACCGGAGCGGTTGCGGCGGCGTGGACGGGGAGCGGCAGTCTCAGTGGCCATGCAGCAAAACTAGTGCGAGAAGCCGCGCATAGACTCGAACAATGACTTCTTTTCCCTACGACGCGACCGTCGTGACCGTCGCTGGCGGCACCACGACTCTCGACGAGCTGCGCGACAAGGCCCTTCTCGTCGTCAACGTGGCCTCGCGCTGCGGCCTGACCCCGCAGTACGAGCAGCTGGAGAAGCTGCAAGAGGAGTACGGGCCGCGCGGCCTGCAGGTCGTCGGGTTCCCGTGCAACCAGTTCGCCGGGCAGGAGCCCGGCACTGACGAGGAGATCGCCGCCTTCTGCAGCGCCACCTACGGGGTCACGTTTCCCGTGTTCGGCAAGATCAAGGTCAACGGCCTTGGAACGCACCCGATCTACAAGGAGATCCGCAAGGCTCGTGATGCCAGCGGTCGCGCCGGGCTCGTCGGCTGGAACTTCGAGAAGTTCCTCGTCGCTCCCGGTGGCGATGTCGTCGGACGGTTCCGGTCGAAGACCCTGCCCGATGCCCCAGAGGTCATCGAGGCGATCGAGGCGGTTCTGCCCGCCTAGCCGCCGGTGTCGATGAGAACTCTCTCATCATCCTTGGCGATCCACCTCTCGATCGCTTTAGCTTGAGACGAAGTTGAGAGGCACAGGGCCACCGCCCCGTGCCGGAGACGCCGACGATGTCGCCCCACCTCATACCTCGCGCCACCCGGCGCGCGGGTTTCGAGCCAAGGAGATATATCGATGGCCTCTGCGCATCCTGAGAAGCTGTTCACCGGCACCCGCCGTACCGACCAGACGCCTCTGCCTCGCACGGTGGAGAACAAGCGGGTTCAGTCGCCTACCCTCCTGCTGTTCGTGGTGATCGCCCTTCTTGGCGTCATCGCCTACGCGCTCTTCCTGTTCGACCCGGCCAACCGGGGCGATCCTCTTCCGTTCACTATCGTGCTCGTGGCGGAGGTGCTGCTCATCAGCCAGGCCCTCGTCTCGATGTGGACAGTCCTCTCCGGTGGTCAGGATCCACGCGAGTTCGTGTTCCACCACGCGCAGGAACGGCTGTTCGACACCGGGGCGATCGTCGCGCGGGAGCTCGAGGGTGCCCCATGGACCTGGCCGATGATGCTGCACGAGAAGCCGGTCTCCGTTGACGTCTTCATCACGGTCTACGGCGAGGACCTCGCCATCATCGAGGCAACTGCCGTTGCTGCCGTGTCGATGCGCGGCCGTCACGAGACGTGGATCCTGGATGACGGCCGCTCCGACGAGGTACGTGACCTCGCCGCCCGACTCGGCGTGCGCTACGTGCGGCGCCTGAGCAGCAACGGAGCGAAGGCCGGCAACATCAACCACGCTCTCAGCATCTCGAGCGGCGAGTTCTTCGCGGTCTTCGACGCCGACTTCGTGCCGAAGCCCGACTTCCTCTACGAGACCATGCCGTTCTTCATCGACGACAACGTCGCCTTCGTGCAGACCCCGCAGGCCTACGGCAACATGACCTCGATGATCTCTCGCGGGGCCGGCTTCATGCAGTCCTTCTTCTACCGCTTCGTTCAGCCGGGCCGGAACAGCTTCAACGCGGCCTTCTGCGTCGGAACCAACGTCGTCTTCCGCCGCACCGCGATCGACGAGGTCGGCGGTATCTACACCGACTCGAAGTCGGAGGATGTCTGGACCTCGCTCATGCTGCACGAGCGAGGCTGGCGCTCCATATACATCCCGGTCACTCTCGCGGTCGGCAACGCGCCGGAGACGATCGAGGACTACACCAAGCAGCAGCTGCGCTGGGCGTCGGGCGGCTTCGAGATTCTGCTGACCCACAACCCGTTCAACCCGCGTCGCCGCCTCACGGTCGACCAGCGCATCCAGTACTTCATCACGGCGACCCACTATCTGGTCGGGATCGTGCCGATCCTGCTGCTCATGGTGCCGCCCCTCGAGATCTTCTTCGGGCTGCGACCGGTCGACATGTCGGTGACCTGGGTGACCTGGCTGCTGTTCTACTTCGGCTTCTACGGCCTGCAGGTGCTGCTGGCCTTCAACAGCATGGGATCGTTCCGGCTCGAGACGCTCATGCTCGCGTCTGTCTCGTTCCCGATCTACATTCGCGCCTTCCTCAACGTGCTCACGGGCCGAGAGCAGGCGTGGCACGTGACCGGAGGCAAGCGCAAGCGGTCGTCCCCGTTCAACTTCATGATTCCGCAGGTGCTGACCTTCACCTTCCTGTTCCTCACCTCGATTGTCGCGATCTACAAGGACGTGACGAACGAAACCCTGACGCTGGCCACCGGCTGGAACGTCACCAACACCCTCATTCTCGGCGCGTTCATCCTCACCGCATTCGGTGAGCTGCGCGCCACCAAGCGGGAGGAGCGGCGGATAGCGCGGGAGGCCGCCCGGCCACGCGTCAGTCCTGTGCTGTTCACCGTCTCGCGCACCGATTCCTCGAAGGAGCTCGTCTCATGACCTGGGCCAACCGTTTCAAGATGTTCTTCGGACTCATCGTCGTCGTCGTCATCGTCGCCGCACTGACCATCGTGCTCTCCCAGCGCAAGGGCGAGACGGCGAGCACCACCGCTTCCATCGAGGCCATCGAGTATCCCGTTGGCACCGACTATCCCGGATCGGTGATCTCGCAGCCGGTGAAGGCTGGCGACGAGGTGGCCGTCGGCGATCCGATCGCCACCATCCAGAGCAATACGCTGCTCGAGCAGCTGGCCGATGGTGCGACCGTCGCCTCCACGGGCACCTACGACGTGTTCCCTGATGGCACCCTCACAATCAAGTCGACCGTGAACGGCATCGTCGACGAGGTGCTCGTGCAGCAGGGCGGCTACGCCGCTGCTGGCAGCACTATCGCGCAGCTCTCTGCCACCGATCCGCTCTACGTCACGGCCGAGTACGTGCTCGACCCGAAGGACTTCGCGAGGGTGGAGGAGGGCGCGATCGTCTCGATCGAGCTGCCCAACTCCGAGACAGTCTCCGGAACGGTCGACTCCTTCGAGGTCGAGACCGTCGACGGTCAGGCTCGGGCAGTCGTGACCATCTCCAGCACTGACCTCGCGTACGGGAGTCACGGTGGGCTAGTCGCGCCCGGCACCCCGATCAGCGCCGAGATGAAGCTGCGCAACGACGACGTGCTCGCGCGATTGGTCGGCACCGTGCGAGACTTCGCGAGTGACCTCAAGGATGCGATCCTGCGATGAACCGCGCACCCCGCGCCGTTGCGCTCATTGCCGCCATCTGCCTACTTGCAGGCTGTTCCTCCGTCTCGAGCGACCCTGGCGCCATGACCGCGACGCCTGAGAGCGTGCTGCCAGAGCGCGTCGTCGAGCCGCTCGTCGAGGGCCTCGAGCAGGCCTCCGCGAAGACTCCGTCTCTCGATCGGCTGGCCAACGGCCTCCCCGCGCCGACCAACCGGTGGTACACGGGCCTCGTGCTCGGCGGTGGCGCATCGCAGCCGGTGTTCCCGCTTCCCCTGGGATTCCAGCTGAGCGAATCCGGATACGGTTTCGGACTACCAGTGGTCACCACCGCCCCCGGTGCCGTCACCGCGCCGTTCCGGCAGCAGGTCTCGGTCGACCTCGGTGCCGACCAGCAGCAGGTGTCGGCGTACGACGACGTGTCGGTCACCGTGAGCAGCATGCGCGGGGGAGAGTCCATCGGTCGGGTGACGATCGCTCGTGGCTCGCCCGTGGTGAGCTATGTCGCGGATGCGGCTGGCGACATCCAGTTCTCTGTTCCCGTCGAGAGCGTGGGAGACAGCCTCTACACGGCGAGCATTGACGGCGTGGAGTTCGGCCTCGTCACGACAGGCTCAGTCTGCGGAACCACGCTTTCTCTCGAGAGCGGCGACTCGGCCAACTGGTTCGTCGTGCCGGAGGGAGGGGACGCCGCACAGCTCGCGACTCTCGCCGCATCGCCGCTCACCGGGGTTTCAACCGCCTGGAACGGGTCGACGACTATCCTCAACTATCAGACGGCCGCCGAATCGACGACACTCGTCGGCGTGCTGCCCCATCAGGTGCCGGGGCTTGCGAAGCCGGCGGACTGTGATCTCGGCACGTTCGCAACGGTGCTGGGTGAACTGCGGCTCTGTGCCGCCTCGACCCTGGAGTGGTCGGTCGACGCCGTCGAGCCGTCCTCTGCCCTCGATCTCTCCGCCCTCTCCGACGAGGAGAAAGCGGAGCTCGCGACCCAGCTCGGCAAGGACATCGCTGGCACCGAGGAGCTGCCGGCCGACACCTACTTCGGCGGCAAGGCGCTCGCCCGGCTCGCCAACCTCCTCGAGCTGGCACGGGCCCTTGACGACGACGCAGCCGCCACAGCGGCAGCGGAGCGCCTCTCGACCGAGCTGCTGCGCTGGGTGGAGTGCGGCGATCGCTGCTTCGTGTACGACCCGGAGGTCGGGGGCGTGGTCGGCGAGCCGGCTTCCTTCGGTTCGGACGAGTTCAACGACCACCACTTCCACTACGGCTACTTCCTCTATGCAGCAGCAGTGGCCGTTGCCGACGACGCGGAGCTGGCAACGACCCTGACACCGACGATGACGCTGCTGGCGGCCGACCTGGCGACGGGGGAGACCAACCGGTACTTTCCCGCACGGCGCGCGTTCGACCCGTACTCCGGCCACTCGTGGGCCTCTGGCTACGCGCCGTTCGCCGATGGCAACAACCAGGAGTCGAGTTCTGAGGCCGTCTCCGCCTGGAACGGCCTCGCCCTGTGGGCCGATGCGACGGGCGACGACGCGCTCGGCTCGCAGGCTCGCTGGATGCTGTCGGCCGAGGCAGACTCGGCAATGGCCTACTACCTCGACTTCGACACGTCTGCCGAGCCCTACGCGGGCTACGACCGTGGCGTTGTCGGCATCGTGTGGGACGGCAAGCTCGACTACGGCACGTGGTTCAGTGCAGACCCCGGCGCGATCCTCGGCATCCAGCTGCTGCCGATGCAGCCGGTCGCCGACTACCTCGCCTCCGACCCCGAGCGCATGCTCGCCAACATCGCAGAGGTGGGAGAGGGAACCATGTTCCCCGACTACCTGCTCATGTACGAGGCTCTCGCGGGGGGCGACGGTGTGCTCGAGCGGGCCCGCGACCTGCCAGCCGCGTCGATCGACGACGGAAACTCGCGCACCTACCTGCTCGCGTGGATCATGGCCCACTCGGCTAGGGCGTGAGCGGCTCCGCCTCGATGCTGCGTGACCACCGTCGCGCGTAGGTGATGGCGAGGGCCGCGAGGCCGACGATGAAGGCTGCGAGGCCGAGGATGTAGGCGATCACGCTGCCCCACCCTCCCGTCGACGGGTCGATGAAGGGGTAGGGGTACCAGCCGGTCAGCGAGCCGCGGATGAGCGTGAAGATGCACCAGGCGATCGGGAAGGCGACGGCAAGCCAGAGCCAGCGGTAGCCGATGCGCGCGCGACCGGTGGCGAACAGCCAGTCGATGAGGATGTAGATCGGAATCCAGACGTGGTGCACCTCGGTCGGCCACTGCACGCCGACGTAGCCCTCCGGTGGGATGCCGCGCAGCAGCACGTTGTACACGACGCCCGTGACAACCGCGAACACCGTGATCGCCGACCGCACGCCCGTGTACAGCACGGTGTCGCGGCGGTAGCGGAAGGCGAGGATGCCCCCGGCGACCAGCACGACGATGTTCATCATGCTCGACTGGATCGTGAAGTAGGAGAAGTACTCGCTCGGCACGAACACGTCGTTGATGGCCTTGTCGGCGATCTGCGTGATCATGGCGGCAAGCACCAGGAGCCCGGCGGCGACCCGGATGACGCCGACGGTCATGCGCGCCTGACCGGCAGGCTCGGCAATGGCGCTCGTGGATGGTGACGTCACTGTCATGGTTCGAGGCTAGTGGCCACAGCGACGGGTGTCAGCGCCGTCTCTGGCGCGTCTTCGGGGGTCGAGCCGACTTCTGCGCTGGTTTCGACCTGGTCGTCGGCGTGGCGACGGTCTTCGCTGCCGGCGCCTCCTGGTCTCCGCGGGAGCTGTTCGCCGTGCGGCCGCGCACGATGCCGATGAACTCCTGGATGAGGGGGTCGGGGTTGCCGTCGAGCCAGACCAGCGCCACGCGGGTCTCCGTCGCGTCGCCAATGATGCGGGCGATGACATCGCGGCGGCTCAGTGCGCGAGCCACCGACTGGGGCATGACGGCGACCCCGAGGTTAGCGGCGACGAGCTCGACGGTTCCCGCGTCCTGCCCGTCGAGCAGGTTCTCGTCGACGAGGTCGGCGAGCGTGACCGACTCGAACGCCTCGAGCACATGGTCCTTTGGCGCCACGACGACGGCCTTCTCCGAGTAGAGCGGGATGACAGCGAGCCCGGCCTGGTCGACCGGGAGCCGCACGAGGGCGACGTCAGCGCTGGCGTCGTGCACGGCGGCAAGCGCGTCGGAGGGGGATGCCGGCCTGACCTCGAGGGGAACCCGCGGCATCCGCTCGTTCCAGACGCCGGCCCACTTGCCCGGAGTCACGCCAGGCACGAACGCGAGCACGAAGGGGTCTGTCACCGTCTCAGGGTACTCGGGCGCGCCCATAGAGTTGACGCATGACCACCCCAGTGCGCCCACGATCCGCCACGGCGATCGCCTTCATCACCGCAGGGGCGGCCGTGCTCGTCGCTCTGCTCATCTTTGCCGCGCAGCTGGCGATCAACACCCAGTTCATCTACCTCATCAGCTTTGCCGCCATGGTGCTCGCGCTGGTGCTGCTGGCCAGAACCGACCTCGACAACGGCACGGCGAGAACGGCAGCACTGTTCGCCGCGCTCGGCTGGCTCATTCTCGTGGTGGCGTCCATCGTTCCGGCGCTGCCCGGAATCGTGTCATCCGCGGCCTACTTCGTCATCGGAGCTGCCAGCATCGTCCTCGGCGCTGTCGTGGTGTACACCGCGCAACTCACGCCACAGGCGCGTATCGCCCTTGCCTCGCTCATGGGAGCAACCGCCCTCTACATGGCGTCGGCGTTCTTCGGCATCTACGGGCCCTTCGCGGCCCTGCTGACGCTTCTGCTCGGGATTGCGGCCGTCATCACCGGCTACCTCATCCAGACCCGTCGCTAGCGCGTACCCTTGGGGGTGTGCCTGACCAGACTATGAAGCCAGTGACCGCCGCCAAGAAGCTCGGCGTCTACCTCCCCGCGACCCCGGAGGAGTTCCAGTCCGGCGAGATCTCGCGAAGCACCTTCCTCGAGCTGCAGGCGAATCCGCCGGAGTGGCTGGCCGAGCTGCGCCGCACCGGACCGCACCCTCGACCCGTCGTGGCTCAGAAGCTCGGCGTCTCGACGAGCGGGCTCGCGCGAGGCGGCGTCGAGGATGCGCTGACCACGGCTGAGATCAAGGCGCTGCTAGAGCAGAAGCCGGCGTGGCTCGTCGAGGAGCGAGCCAGGCAGGCCGCCGTTCGCGAGGACGCCCAGCGCGTCAAGTTCGACAAGCTGGCGAAGGAAGAGCTGCGCTCGAAGAAGTAGCGCCTAGCCAGTGTCGGACGACGCTGGCAAGCTCGAAGCATGACGCTCGAGACCTTCCGCGCCGCATTCGGCGGCGCCACTCTTGTTGACGGCGACGAGGGCTTCGGCCTCGCGCCATACCCCGCGGGTGCACCGAGCATCGTGGCGCGCCCGGCCTCCGTCGGCGACGTGGCCACAGCGCTCGCCTTCGCGCGTGAACAGCAGCGCGCGGTGAGCATCCGCAGCGGCGGGCACAGCGCCGGCGGCTGGTCGACCGAGGGTGGCGGCATCGACATCGACATGGGCGGCTTCGACGCAATCGAGGTCGAGGGCACCCGCGTCACAGTTGGCACCGGAGCCACCTGGGGCGCTGTTGCCGCGACCCTCGGCGAACACGGCCTTGCGCTCTCCTCCGGCGACACGAAGTCCGTCGGCGTCGGCGGGCTCACCCTCGGCGGGGGAGTCGGCTGGCTGGTGCGCCAGTACGGGCTCGCTCTCGACAGCCTG
The DNA here is from genome assembly GCF_057073975.1 of Conyzicola sp. Lineage (NCBI taxonomy): Bacteria > Bacillati > Actinomycetota > Actinomycetes > Micrococcales > Microbacteriaceae > Conyzicola > Conyzicola sp. The sequence goes on from NZ_JBXMIS010000150.1 coordinate 9,807, forward strand.
CTCAGCGCTCGGCTGGTGACTGCGGATGGCGCACTCGTCACCGCGTCGGCCGAGGAGAACCCCGACTTGTACTGGGCGCTCCGCGGAGGCGGAGGCAACTTCGGCGTTGTCGTCGACTTCACCTTCGAGGCCCACCCCCTCACCGGCATCGCTCACGGAGTGATCAGCTTCGAGGGCACCGCCCTCGGCACGGTCCTGCGCGGCTACCGGGAGGCGATGCGCGAGGCCCCAGAAGAGCTGAACGTCACATTCATGCAGTGGCCGGCCATGGGGCCGGAGATGCCGGGCGGTCCGCAGCTGCACGTCGTCTACGCCTCGCCCGACGAGGCTGCCGCGATGGAGGCTATCGCGCCGCTGCTGGCGATCCCGGGGGTCAGTGGCCACGACATCCGCGCCAAGTCCTACGTGGACGCGCTCGAGGATCCCCACCCGCCAGAGCCGGGCATGCCGATGCCCGTCATCGTCGGAAGCAACGGGTGGGTGCCGCAGCTCAGTGACGAGGCGATCGACGCGGTCGTCTCGACGATGGATGCCATCGGGGAGGGCGGAGTGCTTATGATCCGATACCTCGCCGGCGCCTTCAACCGCGTGCCATCGGATGCGACCGCCTTCGCCTGGCGCGACGCAGAGGCCCTCGTGATCACCGTCGCCTTCCTTCCGCCCGACGCCGACGCCGCCCAGGTCGAGCGCATCGAGCAGGCATGGACGATGGCCTCGGCGTTCACCGTCGGCACCTACGGCAACTTCCTCGGCTACGCGGGGGAGAAGGCGGTCGGGCTCATGTACCCGCCAGCGACGCGCGCGCGCCTCGCAGCGGTCAAGCACCGGTGGGACCCGCAGAATCTCTTCAATCAGAACCAGAACGTCGCGCCGGTGGCACCGGTCAGCTGAGGGGGGTCGTCGACTCGCCGAGAGCATCGCGCGAGAGCAGCGTCGCCCCGGCGACTGCCGCTGGCATCACGATGATGGCGAGGAACGGCACGAGGAACAGCAGGTAGGTGGCGACACCGAATCCGAGGGTACGAGCGCGTCGGGCACCGAGGGCGTGCCGACGGTCGCGCAGTCGCAGCCCGCGGGCTGCGAACGCGAACCCGCAGAGCTCGAGCGTCAGGAACCAGCCTCCAACAAACGCGCCGAGAACGGCACCGGCAACGGTGCCGACGACCGGTATCAGCCCAACGAGGAGCACACCGAGGCTCACCACGATGGTCAGGGCGAGAAGCCGAAGGGTGTCGGCGACAGCTCGACCGAACTGCGCCCAGAACCCGATGGCGAGCTCGGCGGGCGCAGTGCCGACGAGGGATTCGGTCTTGCGCCAGATGCGCTCGTAGAACGGATCGCCGACCGCGAGGGTCACAGCCGTGAAGGTGAAGATGAAGAGCACGAGGGCGAGTCCGAGCACGGCGATCCCCACGATCGCCTGTACGAGGAGTCGGATGGAGGTGTCGACGTCGGCGAACAGCGGATCGGTGAGCCGCACAAGGCCGTCGACGTTCAGCGCGAGGACGATGATGCCCACGAGGTAGACCGCGAAGACGATGAGCGCGGGCAGGATGCCCGGCCACATGATTCCCGGTGCGCTGGCATACATGCGCGCGCCGCGGCCGAGTATGGCGACTCCAGAGAGGAACTCGCGCACGACTCCGGGCCTTGAGCGGTCTCTCATGCGAGAACACTAGCGTTGCCCCATGAGCGTGAACTTCGAGCACCGGCTGCCAACACCACAGGAGCACGGCGACCTCGCAGAGTCCGTTGGCTGGAGAGACCACTTCGATGCCGACTCGATCGCCCAGTCGATCGCCGGATCGTGCTTCGGTGTGGTTGCCTTCCTCGACGGCGTCGCCGTGGGCATGGGCCGCGTCGTCGGTGACGGGGTGCACTACTTCTACGTGCAAGACGTCATCGTGCGGCCAGATCGGTCGGATGACGGCCTCGGCTCCCAGATCGTTGGTCACCTTCTCGACCGCATCGCTGCAACCGCGCCGTCGGAGGCGTTCGTCGGGCTCTTCTCCAGCCCGGAGGCCGTCGACCTCTACCGAGAGTTCCGGTTCACGACGACCGGCATGACCGGCATGCACCGGTTCGTGCTCCCTGCCTAGCGGCTGCGCCCCTCGAAGAACTGCCAGATCGTCTCTGTGGCGTCGAGCGCAGTCGACGGCGGATCGCCGCCGAGCAGCTTCTGGGCGGCCGACCGGGTGCTCCCCGGCCACTGGTGGCCGGCTCCCGCGATGACCACGAGCTCGACGACGTGATCTCCGCACTCCGCCGTGAGGGTGCTCACATCACCGACAACCGAGTCGACCGCATCGCAGCCATCGACAGTGCGCCAGAGCTCGTTGACCTCGGCGATCGGCATGCCGTCGATGCTCTCGATCCCGTCGCCAGGCTCGCCGTCCATCCGCACGCTGGAGTCGGCATCCCCGTGGATGGCGAGCACGGATACGGGGGCGGGATCGTCGCATTCGCCGACGATCGTGCCGGCGACGGGGGCGATCGCAGCAAGCTCATCCGTGTCGCACGCCAGACGGTACGCCATCATCGCGCCGTTGGACATGCCGGTCGCGTAGACCCGGTCTCGGTCGATGGATGCGCGGTCGGCGATGTCGTCGATCATCCGCTCGATGAACGCGACGTCGTCGACGCCCTTCTCCCCGGATGAGCCGCAGCACCCGTCACCTGCGTTCCAGGCTCGACCAAGGCCGTCGGGGTAGGCGACGACGAAGCCCTCGCGACCGGCGAGCTCGTCCCACCCGTAGGAGTCCCGTGCCTGGTCCGCGCTGCCGAGGCCGCCGTGCATAACGATCACGAGGGGGATGTCGGTCAGGTCCGCCGATGGCACGGTGACCACGTAGCTGCGCTCTGCGCCGCCGATGCGGAACGACTGCGTCGAGGTTCCGCCGGGCAGGGCGGCGCTGGTGCAGCCCGCCAGGACGACGAGTCCTGCTGCTGCGGCGAGGATTACCGGATATCGCTTCACGCGCACCATCCTGCCGTGGCCAGCGCGAGTGCGTGTACTACCGGGAGAGTAGGGCGGAGCGCTCCGGGTGGTCGGTGAACCAGTCGCCGACATACCAGCACATCGGCACGACCTTCAGGTCGGTCGACGTCTCGACGTCGCCGACCGCGAACTCGACGAGCTGCGCGGCGAAGCCCTTGCCACGATGCTGCGGATTCGTGAACGTGTGGTTGAACGAGATCTGGCCCGCGTTGATGCGGTAGTCGAGCACAGCGACGAGGCTGCCGTCGAGATGCATGGCGTAGCGACGGGCGTCTGCCTCGTGAGCGAACGTGATGGCCATGAGTCCAGCGTACGCCGCGTCGCCGCGACCCGTATTCAGCGTGGGAACAGGATCAGCTGAGCGCCTCATCGAGCGACTCGCCGGTCGGGTCCTCCGCCGAGAGGTCGGCTAGATCGTGGCCTCCGAGCGGATCGCCGCCCCAGGAGACGAGACGCCAACCGGTGTCGGCGTCGTGCTCGAGAACGATGAGGGCAGTGTTGTCGAGGTCGCGCTCTGCGGCATCCTGCGTTCGCATGCCGTTCGCCACGCCCGCGACCCACACCCGCATCGCGGCGCCGTGACTGACGACGACCGCCGTCGAGGCGCCAGAGGAGAGCACCTGGGCCATGGAGGTGTCGAAGCGGTCGAAGAACGCGTGTCCGTTCGTGCCACCGGGCATCACGGCATCCCTCTGACCGGTGCCCCATGCGTAGGCCGTGCCGAGGTAGCTGCGGTACGAGGCGTGGTCGGTCGCCATCTCGAGGTCGCCGGCTTCGATCTCGTGGATGCCCGGCAGCACCCGCACGTCAACACCGAGCGACTCGGCGAGCGGCGCTGCCGTCAGCTGTGTTCGCACGAGCGTTGAGGCGAAGACCGCATCGATTCGCTCGGCAGACAGCGACGCCGGAATGGCTGCGGCCTGCGCGAGGCCGAGGCGCGTGAGGCCTGGACCGGGGTGAGCCGTGTCGAGCTCTCCGCGAACGTTGGCAGGAGTCTGGCCATGGCGGATGAGGAGGAGGCGCATGCCGCCAGCCTAAGTCGGGCAGATGACAGCGCGCCGGTGAGCCGTCGTCAGGGCAGGTCGAGCTCGTGGATGTTCTCGTCGGTGAGCTCGTCGTCCTCCGGGCCGATGACGTGGTCCATTGCTCCTCTTTCCCGTTCGCTCCAAGCGACAAGTCAAGGCCCACGACCGGCCCTCGTCAAGCCTCAGACCCACCGAATGCGCCTCTCGCGTCGAATTGCAGTCACCGGTCGCCGCGCGGACCGCCTGAGCCCACGGCATAGACTTGTCAGCAGGTGTTGGGGCACGACCGCCACGTTGGGTGAAGAAATCAGAATCATCAGTTATAACCTCCGCAAGAACGCGGCAAGCCACGAGCTCGCCGACCTCGTCGAGAGGTGGGATCCCGACGTACTGTGCCTTCAAGAGGCGCACACCGAGTTCCTTCCATCAGAGCTCGGCTCCCTCGACCTGGCCGACACGACGAAGACCAATCGCCTCGGGCTCGCGGTGTACTACCGCCGCGACCGGTTCGAAGGCCACGACTCGTCGACGTTCGCGCTGAAGAAGGCGATGCACGACATCCTGTTCTCGCCGACCCACGAGCGGTTGCTTGCCACGCGCATGTACGACAAGGAGGCTGGTCGCGAGATCATCGTCGCCTCCTTCCACGCCGCTCCGCTCACTGCCCGCAACTCCCTGCGCCGTCACCAGATCAAGACAGCGCACGAGGCACTCGGCAACATCGGCGAGGGCCTACCAGCGATCATGGTCGGTGACTACAACTACCCGCTGTTCACCGGCAAGCTCATCAAGCACGTCGAGAGGTCTGGCTACGACCTCACCCGCAGCGACCGCCAGACCTACCTCCGATACAAGATCTTCCGCGGGCACTTCGACTTCGTCACCTCGAGCGGCGTCACCGTCGAGAAGGTCGAGACCCTCCCACAGGGTGTGTCCGACCATCTGCCGATCATGATCACCGCACACGTGGAACGACTGCCGTAAGGCGTCTCGGCCTCGAAGGCAGCCCGGCCGCCCACGAGGCCCGACCACCCAAGAGTCTCAGGAACGACGAACGGCCCCGGAGTGATCCGGGGCCGTTCTTGTCGTTCTTTCCGTGTTGTCAGAGGTAAACACGGGGTTCGTGCGCGAAGGGGGACTTGAACCCCCACGCCCTATACGGGCACTAGCACCTCAAGCTAGCGCGTCTGCCATTTCCGCCATCCGCGCGCAGTCGGCAGCCCGTTTGCAGGACCACCGAGGTACGACAATAGCACCTTCCTGCAGCCCGTGTTTGCACCCACCGTCAAGCGGGGCGGTAGCGCCGGGTAGCGTTGAGGAATGAGCCACGACTCCGAGATCGAAGCAACGGCCGCCATTGCACGAGACCTCATCCGGTTCGACACCACGAACTACGGAGAAGGACGCTCGAACGGCGAGACGGAGGCGGCGGAGTACCTCGGCGCCCACCTCGAGGCGCTCGGGCTCCGGCCGGAGTACGTGGATGCCGCCCCCGGGCGCACCAGCGTCGTCGCCAGGGTGCCAGGCAGCGATCCGTCCAAACCCGCCCTCGTGGTGCACGGCCACACCGACGTGGTGCCGGCCGACCCAGGCAACTGGAGCGTCGATCCCTTCGAGGGCGTCATCCGCGACGGGCTCCTGTGGGGCCGTGGGGCCGTCGACATGAAAGACATGGACGCGATGATCATCACCGCGCTCCAGGACGTGCTCGAGGGCGGTCGGCAGCCGTCGCGCGACCTGATCATCGCCTTCTTCTCGGACGAGGAGAACGGGGGAGTGTTCGGCTCCCGCCACGTCGTCCAGACCCGCCCAGACCTCTTCGCGGGGGCGACAGAGGCGATCAGCGAGGTCGGCGGCTACTCCGTCACGTTCGGCGGGCAGCGGGCCTACCTGCTGCAGACGGGGGAGAAGGCGCTCGTCTGGGTCAAACTTGTGGCGCGGGGGCGAGCGGCGCACGGCAGTCGCGTCATCCACGACAACGCAATCACGAAGCTCGCCGAGGCGGTCGCGATTCTCGGCCGCCAGGACTGGCCGGTCGAGCTGCTCGGCACCACAGAGCACCTGCTGCGGGAGATCGCGCGCATCATGGGAGTCGACCCAGAGCAGACCGATCCCGACACGCTCGTGCTGAGCACCGGGACGGCGGCGGGATTCATCCAGGCCAGTCTGCGCACAACCTCCAACCCCACCGTGCTCACAGCCGGGTACAAGCACAACGTGATTCCCGACACGGCGGAGGCTCTTATCGACATTCGCACGCTGCCGGGGGAGGAGGAGACGGTGCTTGCCCGGGTGCGCGAGCTCGTCGGCGACGAGATCGAGATCGTGGTCATGCACCAGGACATCGGCCTGGAGAACCCGTTCACCGGCGACCTCGTCGACGCCATGGTCGGCACGCTCTCGAAGCACGACCCGGAGGCCGTTGTGCTGCCGTACCTGCTCTCCGGTGGCACAGACAACAAGGCGATGGCCACACTCGGCATCGCCGGGTACGGCTTCGCCCCACTGCGCCTTCCCGAGGGCCTCGACTTCCCGGCGATGTTCCACGGCGTTGACGAGCGGGTGCCGCTCGACGCACTAGTCTTTGGCAGGCGCGTGCTCGCCGACCTGCTGTTGAACTACTAGGAGCGACCCCCATGGGCTTCATCGAAGCGATCATCCTCGGCCTCGTGCAGGGGCTCACCGAGTTCCTGCCCATCTCCTCGAGCGCCCACCTTCGCATCATCGGCGAGTTCCTCCCCTCAGCGCAGGATCCCGGTGCCACCTTCACCGCCATCACCCAGCTCGGCACTGAGACCGCGGTCATCATCTACTTCTGGAAGGACATCACCCGCATCATCGGGCGATGGTTCCGCTCGCTCGGCGGGCCCCGCGGCGGCTCGCACTCCGCTGCGGCCGATGCCGGCCGAGTGCCACGCAACGACCCGGACGCCCGGCTCGGCTGGATCATCATCATCGGCACCATCCCGATCGTCATCGTCGGCTACCTCGCACAGGAAGCGATCCGGTCATCGCTGCGGAGCCTGTGGATCACGGCGATCGTGCTCATCGTCTTCGGCATCCTGCTCGGCCTCGCCGACCTGCTGGGACGCCGCTCGAAGGAGCTTGCCGACGTGACCTACCGCGACGGCATCCTCATCGGGCTCGCTCAGATGCTCGCCCTGATCCCCGGCGTCTCCCGCTCCGGTGCGAGCACGAGCGCCGGTCTCGCGCTCGGCTACACCCGGCCAACCGCTGCTCGCGTCTCGTTCCTGCTCGCCATTCCTGCCGTGTTCGGCAGCGGGCTCTATGAGCTCGCGCACAGTTTCGGAGAGCCGGAGGGTTCGTACGGCTACGCGGAGACGGCGGTCGCAACCGTCGTCGCGTTCGCCGTCGGGCTCGGTGTCATCGCCTTCCTGATGCGGTACATCTCGACGCACTCGTTCCTGCCGTTCGTCGTCTACCGCCTCCTTCTCGGTGGCACGCTCATCGTGCTCCTGTCGACGGGCGTGCTGCAGGGCTAGCCTGAGGTCGATGACCGACGAGCTGACCGCAGAGCGCTTCGTTGCCGAGCTGGAGACACACCGCTCCGACGACGACAGGGCCGCCATGCTGCGGTACTTCAAGACTGCGCCAGGGGAGTACGGCGAGGGCGACGAGTTCATGGGAATCCGCATGGGCACGCTGTTCTCCGTCAGCAAGCGCTATGCGGCAATGAGCGTCGTCGAGCTCGAGAAGCTGCTCGAAAGCCCCGTGCACGAGGTGCGCGCCGGAGCTCTGAGCATCATGAACAAGGCCGCGATGGCCAAGCGGACGGCGCCAGAGCGTCGACGGGAGCTGTACGAGCTCTACCTTCGCCGGCACGACCGCATCAACAACTGGGATCTCGTCGACGTCGCCTGCCGCTACGTGGTCGGCGCCTACCTTCACGACAAGCCGCGCGATGTGCTCTACGACCTCGCGCGGTCATCCAGCGTCTGGGAGCGGAGAACAGCGATCGTCAGCACGTGGTGGTTCATTCGGTCTGGCGACCTCGATGACGCCATCGCGATCTCCGAGATCCTGCTCCACGACCCGCACGACCTCATCCACAAGGCAGTCGGCTGGATGCTGCGCTACTGCGGCGACAAGAACCCCGGTCGACTGCTGGCCTTCCTCGACATCCACGCCGCAACCATGCCGCGAACGATGCTGCGCTACGCGATCGAGAAGCTCACCCCGGAGCTGCGAAAGCACTACCTCGCTCGCCGTTCGGCATCATCAGGGGCGACGGGCTAGGACTCCGGCCGCCACGGCTCGTCGCCAGCGGTGCCGCCGTCCTTGCCGTCGTCGCCGCGCTGGAGGTACTTCTCGAACTCCTGCGCGATCGCCTCGCCGCTCGCCTCCGGCGAGTCGACGGTGTCGCGAGCCTGCTCTAGCTGCTCAATGTAGGACGACATGTCGTCGTCGTCGCTGGCGAGGGCGTCGATCCCGCTCTCCCAGGCCGCAGCCTCGTCGACGAGCTCTCCGCGGGTGATGATCACGTCGATCACCTCCTCGAGCTTGTCGATGAGGGCGAGGGTCGCCTTGGGGCTCGGCGCGTTGTGCACGTAGTGCGGAACGGATGCCCAGATCGAGACCGTCGGGATACCGGCTGTCTCTGCGGCGTCCGCGAGCACGCTGAGGATGCCGACGGGACCCTCGTAGGTGCTGCGCTCGATCGCCAGCTGCTCGCGAACATCCGGGTTCTCACTGCTCGTGAACACCGAGATCGGCCGGGTGTGCGGAACGTCGGCGAGCATCGCGCCGAGGAAGACAACGCCGGTGATGCCGTTGGCGACGATCGCGTCGAGGATCTCGCGTGCGAAGGTCTTCCAGCCGCGCGAGGGCTCCGTTCCGAGAAGCAGGTACACCGAATCGGGGGAGGCATCGGCCTCCTGTGGTCCCGACAGGGTGATCGCTGGCCACACCAGCTGGCGGCGGCCCTCATCGTCGAAGCCGATGAGGGGTCGGTTGAACTGGTAGTCGAAGTAGTCCTCCGGCTCGAGGGAGAGCAGGGTCTCGACCTCGAGCTGGTCGCGCAGGGTCTTGACGGCACCGCTCGCTGCCTCGCCCGCGTCATTCCAGCCTTCGAACGCGACGACGAGCAGCCTGCCCGTCGCGAAGTCGGAACTCACCGTCTCACCAGTCCTCACCGTGGGTGCCGGGGTGGCATCCGCACTCAACCAACAATAGAACTACCCGTACGATTGTCCGTTGTGACCGCGCTCCGATCAGCCCAATCCGTGCCCGCGGCGGTGCTCTGGGACATGGACGGCACGCTCGTCGACACCGAGCCGTACTGGATGGCGGCCGAGTCCCAGCTGGTTGCCTCGTACGGCGGGAGCTGGACCCCGGAGGACGCGGCGCAGCTCGTCGGCTCCGGCCTGTGGCACTCCGCACGCATCCTGCAGTCGCATGGCGTCGACCTCAGCGAGGACGACATCATCGAGCGGATGACCTCCCGCGTGCTCGACCAGATCGGCGAGCGGGTGCCGTGGCGTCCGGGTTCGCGGGAGCTGCTGCAGGAGCTCGGAGAGCTCGGCATCCCGTGCGCCCTCGTGACGATGTCGGTGCGGCGCATGGCGCTCGGAATCGTCGACGCGCTCGGCTTCGACGGGTTCGCCGCGGTCGTTGCCGGCGATGACGTCACCCACTCCAAGCCTCATCCGGAGCCATACCTACTCGGCGCTGCAGCACTCGGCGTCGACCCGGGCGACTGCGTCGCGCTCGAGGACTCGGCTCCTGGCATCGCATCGGCGGTTGCCGCCGGCGCCGTCGTGATCGGCGTTCCACTGCACGTGCCGGTGGCCGCCGACTCCGGCTTCGACATCTGGGACACCGTCGAGGGCCGCACCGCGGAGCACCTCTTCGAGCTGTACCGCGCAAGGAGAGACATATGACCCAGGTATTCCGCCGCCAGAGCGGCCCGTTCCGCGCCGGCGATCGCGTGCAGATGACCGGACCGAAGGGGCGACTCAACACCATCACCCTCGAGGTCGGCGGGCAGTTTCACACCCAGCACGGCTTCGTGCGCCACGACGACCTCATCGGGCTGCCCGACGGCTCCGTCGTGCAGAGCAACAACGAGATCGAGTTTCTCGCCCTTCGCCCGCTGCTCACCGACTTCGTCATGTCGATGCCTCGCGGCGCAGCCATCATCTACCCGAAGGATGCCGCCCAGATTCTCGCGGTCGGCGACATCTTCCCCGGCGCGCGGGTCGTGGAAGCCGGTGTCGGATCCGGTGCCCTCTCGCTCTGGTTGCTGCGCGCCATCGGGCCGGAGGGCCGGCTGCAGTCGTTCGAGCGACGGGAGGAGTTCTCCACCGTCGCACGGGCGAACGTCGAGGCGTTCCTCGGCGCGACGCCAGAGAACTGGTCGATCGACCTCGGCGACCTGACTGACGTGCTGCCGACGGTGACGGAGCCCGGAAGCGTCGACCGCGTCATCCTCGACATGCTCGCCCCATGGGAGTGCCTCGACGCGGTGGCGACCGCGCTCACCCCCGGCGGGGTGCTGGTCTGCTACATCGCGACGGTGACGCAGCTCTCGCGCGTTGCGGAGGCGATCCGGTCGACCGGACGCTTCACCAACCCTGACTCCACGGAGACGATGATCCGCGGATGGCACGTCGAGGGTCTCGCGGTGCGCCCAGACCACCGCATGATCGCCCACACCGGCTTCCTCCTCGCTGCCCGCCGTCTCGCCGACGGGGCCGTGCTGCCAGAGCTCAAGCGACGCGCCTCGAAGTCGGACTTCAGCGATGCAGATGTCGAGCTCTGGACACCCGGGGCCCTCGGAGACCGACAGGCGAGCGACAAGCGCCTGCGCAAGACCGCCCGCGAAGCGGTCAAGGCCGCGGATGCCGCCAAGGCAGCTGCCGACGACCGGTAGAGTAATCCGGTACTCACGAGCACTGAAGAAAGAGGACCCGTGCGCAAAGTCATCGCGCTGACCGCCGCAGCAGGACTGCTGCTCGCCCTCGCCGGATGCACGGTTAGTGCGCCCTCCGGGCCGTGCGAGCCCGTTCCGGCCGGCGACGCCTCGAAGCTCGTGACAGCGACCGGCGACTTCGACAAAGACCCGGCAGCGAAGTTCCCGACGCCGCTCACCACCGACACCCTCGAGGTAAGCGTCATCGACGAGGGCGACGGCGCCGTGATCCGTGACGGCGACTTCGTGTTCCTCACCTACACCGCCTACGACCCGGCAACGGGGCAGAAGGCCGGAGACACTGCGAGCGCCTCCGTCATCGCCGGGCGCGACTCCGATGCGGAGAAGCTCTTCGAGTGCCTCACTGTTGGGTCCCGCGTCGCGGCAATGCTGCCAGCGGTCGAGGCGACCGATTCGGCGGCCGCGACGGCGACCTCCCTTCTCGTCATCGACGTCGACAAGGCGTTCACGAGCAAGGCAACCGGCCGCATCGAGATCCCGCAGCAGGGCATGCCGTCGGTCGTCACTGCACCCGACGGCCACCCGGGCGTCACGATCCTCGACGAGGACCCGCCGGCAGCGCTCCGCTACTCGACACTCGTCACCGGAAACGGCGAGAAGGTGTCGGAGGGCGACCAGCTGCTGCTGCAGTACTCGATCGTCGACTGGAACACCAAGACCGTCGTCGACAGCACGTGGGACGACCAGCAGTACCCACAGGCGCGCAGGCTCTCGGAGTTCGACTCCACCACGGGCGAGGGCGTCAGCCCTGCTGCGCTGAAGGCTCTCATCGGGGCGACGGTTGGAAGCCAGGTTCTCGTTGTCATGCCGCCCTCCACGTGGGCCGGTAGCGACATCCAGGCATCGGATGGATCGACGCTCGTCGTCGTCTACGACATCCTCGCCATACTCGAATAAGCAGGAAGCCAACGACACTGGCCGGGTGTCCGAATCCAGGAGTTATCTCGTGCCACCACGTTCACCCCAGCGGGTACCGGTAGAAGAGAGGCTGTTCAGCCTTGTTCTCGCGTTGCTCGCGACAGAGAACGGGCTGACGAAGAACGAGATCCTCTCGACAGTGCAGGGCTACCGGCAGGACTTCGACCACTCCGGTGACAACGCCAACCTCGAGCGCAAGTTCGAGCGCGACAAAGACGACATTCGAGAGCTGGGCGTTCCGCTCGAGACCGTGCAGGCTCCCGGTGACCCTGGCAACAACCAGAACCTCCGCTACCGCATCCCGCGGGGCATCTACGAGCTGCCGGCGGACGTCTCGTTCTCCTCCGACGAGACGACCCTGCTCAACCTTGCGGCGATGGTGTGGCGCGAGGGATCGCTCTCGGCCGAGTCCCGTCGAGCACTGCTGAAGCTCCGCTCGCTGGGAGTGACCGCCGACGAGCCTGTGATCGGATACGCGCCGCGGGTTCGCGTGCGCGATGCGGCATTCGAGCCTCTCAGCGCCGCTCTCGAGAAGCGCGCCTGGGTGCGGTTCCTCTACCTCAAGCCCGGCGAGAACGAGGCCCGCGCCCGCACCGTTCGCCCGCTCTCCCTGTTCCAGCACCAGGGCAGATGGCACCTCTACGCGCTCGATGACGCCGACGTCTCGAAGACATTTCTCCTTCGCCGCATCGTCAGCGGCGTGACGACCACCGGGGCCACCTTCGAGGTGCCGGAGGGCGACCAGTCGAGCCGCGCCCTCGCCGAGCTCGAGGCGGTCTGGTACTCGAACACGGCATTCGTCGAGGTTGCCGCCGGAACAGACGCCGAGGCGCGGCTGTCGAAACGCCGAGGAACCACCGTCGCTGCGACCGGGGAGCTGGAACTGCACTACTCAGACGTCAACATCTTCGCCGATGAGCTCGCGGGCTTCGGCCCCGAGGTGCTCGTGGTCTCGCCACCAGAGCTGCGCGCTGCCGTCATCGCCCGACTCGAGCGGACGGCGGCCGACCATGGCTAGGGCATCGAGCCAGCCGCCCCTGCAGGCGCAGGACAAGCTGACCTTCCTCCTCGCGCTCGTTCCGTACCTGCTCGAGCGCGATCGCGTCGGTGTTGCCGAGGCGGCCGCGCACTTCCGCGTCAAGCCGGAGCAGATCCGCGATGCGGTTCGACTCATCGCCGTCTCCGGTGTGCCGGGGGAGACCCGCACCTACCAGTACGAGGATCTCTTCGACATCGCCTGGGACGACTTCGAGGAGAACGACCAGATCGTCATCACGAACCACGTCGCCATCGATGACTCGCCGCGCTTCTCTGCTCGCGAGGCCGCGGCTCTCATCGCCGGACTCCAGTACCTGTCTGCGCTGCCGGAGAATGCGGACCGCGCTGCCGTCGCATCCCTCATGTCGAAGCTCTCGCGCGGAGCCTCCGCGCTTCCGAGCTCCCTCGCCGTGGAGGCGAGCGAATCGGATGCGACGCTCGCCCTCATCCGCGAGTCTGTCTCCAAGGGAGTGCAGCTCGAGTTCGACTACCTCAGCTCGACGGGGGAGTCGGAGCGCCGCCGCGTCGACGCGCTTCTCGTCGAGTCGGTGGATGCCGACTGGTACCTGCGTGGATGGTGCCACCTTCGCGAGGCGATCCGCACGTTCCGCCTCGACCGCATCTCCAATCCCGAGATCACCGAGGAGCCGATCAGTCACCGCGCCGACGACGTGACCCTTCCAGAGACACTGTTCGAGGGCTCGGCAGACGACCTCGTGGTCACGATCGACATCGCCGCGTCGGCGGAGAGCCTGCTGACCGACTACGTGCCAGAGGGAGCCCAGCGCGAGGTGATCGGCGATCACGTGCGCACCACCGTTCGGGTGTCGCACTACCACGGCCTCAAGCGCCTCATCGCCTCGATGCCGGGCGTCGCGACCGTGGTCGAGCCGCCCGAGGCGCGACAGGTCGTTGCAGAATGGGCCGCCGCCGGGGCGTCCCGCTACAGCGAGCGACCATGATCCTCGTCTGGACCGGCCTCGTTCTCGCCCTCCTCGCCATGCTCTGCAGCTTCGCGGTTGTGCTGGTGCGCAAGGCCGTCGGCGTGCTGCAGGAGTTCTCCGACCTCGTCGGGCGCACGGCGATCCTCGACGGCGTGCACAGGGCCGACCCGGAGGAGCGACCGACCCCCGCAGTACTCCAGAGCGCCGCCGTCGCCGGCTCCCGCGTGCGAGCGCTCCGCCACGAGGCACGAGAGCGCCGCGCGCAGCGCCGCAGCGCGCGAATCGCCCGTGGCCGCGCGCTCGTGGGCGCCGATGCAGCCTCCATCGAATGGTTCCAGCGGTAAGCTGGATGCACTGATCGGCTCACAAGGGACACAGCATGGGAATCTTCGGCAACACATTCGGCCTGCCCCACCTCATCATCATCCTCGTGATCATCCTTCTGCTTTTCGGCGCACCCAAGCTGCCCGGCCTCGCCCGCAGCGTCGGCCAGTCGATGAAGATCTTCCGCAACGAGATCCGGGAGCCGAAGAAGGACGACGCTGAGGCAGTCGACACGGACTCGGACGACTCTGGCACGACCGAGACCAAGCCCGCGCCCAAGAACTCGGCGCCCAAGAACTCCAAGTCCTCCTAGGCGCGCAATGGCGAAACGCCCACGCAGGGGCGGCGATCCTGAACGGCGGATGTCGCTCGCCGAGCACCTCATCGAGCTTCGCCGTCGGCTGACCATCGCGGCAGTCGCGATCCTGATCGGGGCTATCGGCGGCTTCCTCGTCTCAGAGAGGGTCATCGACCTGCTCATCCAGCCGATCAATGCCGTCGCCGAGGACCGCAACATCCGGTTGTCCTACACGACACTCACTGAGCAGTTCGACCTCATGTTCCAGATCGCGATCGCGCTGTCGATTCTTGCGACAAGCCCGATCTGGCTGTACCAGATCCTTGCGTTCTTCGCCCCAGGGCTGACGAAGCGGGAGCGGAGGTACACCTTCGGCTTCCTCTTCACCGCGGTTCCCATGTTCCTCGGCGGAGGCCTCGTCGGCCTCCTGATCTTCCCGCACATGGTCGCCCTGCTCACGAGCTTCTCCAGCAACGCCCTCGCCACAACCAACCTCAGCGCGCGCCCGTACTACGACTTCGTCATCAAGCTGGTGCTCGCCGTCGGTGTCGCCTTCGTGCTCCCCGTCTTCCTCGTTCTGCTCAACTTCCTCGGGGTGGTCAGCGCGAAGGCGATCCTCAAAGGCTGGCGCGTCGCCATCCTCATCATCACCCTGTTCTGCGCAACGGCGACGCCAGCCGCCGATATCGTGACGATGTTCCTTCTCGCCATCCCCATGGTGCTGCTGTACTTCGCGGCTGCCGGGGTCGCCCTCTGGCACGACCGGGGCGTCGCCAGGCGCGAGGCGCAACTCGAGGCGGAGATCGCGTGACCCTCTCGCCCGCCGAGCGATTCGCCGCCGCGAGGTCACGAGCATCCCATCCTCTGCTCGAGGAGTTCGCCCTCGGCCTCGACCACGACCTCGACCCGTTCCAGCGGGAGGCGTGCGCCGTGCTCGAGCGGGGCAACAGCGTGCTGGTGGCGGCCCCCACGGGCGCTGGCAAGACGATCATCGCCGAGTTCGCCATTTTCAAGGCAATGCAGGAGGCTCGCTCCAAGGTGTTCTACACCGCGCCGATGAAGGCGCTGTCGAACCAGAAGTTCCAGGAGCTCACCGCCGAGTACGGCGCAGAGAGCGTTGGCCTGCTCACCGGCGATACCAACATCAACTCTGGCGCCCGCATCGTGGTCATGACCACCGAGGTGCTGCGCAACATGCTCTACGCCGACTCCGACCTGCTGCGCGACCTCGCCTGCGTCGTGCTGGACGAGGTGCACTTTCTTGCCGACCGCTTCCGCGGCGCGGTCTGGGAGGAGGTCATCATCCACCTCCCGCAGCACGTGCGCATGGTCTCGCTCAGCGCCACCGTGTCGAACGCCGAGGAGTTCGGCGACTGGCTGCAGGCCGTGCGCGGCGACACCGACGTGATCGTCTCCGAAGAGCGGCCCGTTCCGCTCGAGCAGCACGTGCTGGTGAAGGGGCGACTGCTCGACCTCTTCGACACCGCGACGGGGCTCGACAAGGCGGCGGCAGATCCATCCGCGCCGACGAACCGCGTCAACCCGGAG
>NZ_JBXMIS010000151.1:0-11470 GCF_057073975.1 Conyzicola sp.
AGCCTCTTCGGCGGCCGCGGTGTCGTCTGGGGAACCCTGCTCGGCGCCATCATCGTCGGTGTCTTCCGCAGCGGTCTCTCGCTCGCCGGGCTCGACGTGCTCTACCAGACCCTCGCCGTCGGCGTTCTCATCATCGTCGCCGTCTCGGTCGACCAGTGGATTCGAAAGGTACGTTCATGACCGCCACCGCACCCTCCTCGGCACCGACGAAGACCGTCGAGCCCATCCTTGAGGCGCGCAACCTCGTCAAGACCTACGGCCGGGTCGTCGGCCTCGACGGGGTGAGCCTCCAGCTCTACCCCGGCGAGGTGCTCGCCATCATCGGCGACAACGGCGCTGGCAAGTCCACGCTGATCAAGTGCCTCACCGGCGCAGAGATCGCCGACGAGGGAGAGATCTTCCTCGAAGGAAAGCACGTCTCGTTCAAGCGACCGCAGGATGCCCGTACCCACGGCATCGAGACGGTGTACCAGAACCTGGCGGTAAGCCCCGCACTCGATGTCGCGAGCAACCTCTACCTGGGACGCGAGGAGCGCCTGCCGGGCCCACTCGGCTCGATCCTGCGCATCCTCGACACCAAGGGCATGCGCGCCAGGGCCACGGAGGAGCTGCAGAAGCTCGGCATCTCCACGCTGCAGGACGTCACCGTTCCCGTCGAGAACCTCTCTGGCGGCCAGCGCCAGGCGGTCGCCGTCGCACGCGCGGCGGCGTTCGGGTCCAAGGTCGTGGTGCTCGACGAGCCGACCGCGGCACTCGGTGTTCGGGAGTCGAACCAGGTGCTGCAGCTGGTGCGCGACCTTCGCGACCGTGGGCTGCCCGTCATCCTCATCAGCCACAACATGCCGCACGTGTTCGACGTTGCCGACCGCATCCACATTCAGCGGCTCGGCAAGTGCGCGGCGACCATCACGCCGCAGTCGCACTCGATGACCGACGCCGTCGCGATCATGACGGGGGCGATGAAGGTATGACGAGGGCCCTCTACGCGGAGTTCATCGCGCGCGAGGGTGCAGAGTCGCTGGTAGCCACGCTTGTCGCGGGGCTCACAGAGCTCGTGCGCGCCGAGCCGGGCAACCTCGCCTTCGTTCCGTACACGCTCGAGTCCAACCCCCGGCACTGGTTCGTCTACGAGGTCTACCAGGATGAGGCGGCCTTTCAGGCGCACATCACGGCACCCTACGGCGCGGTCTTCAACGCAGAACTCGCGGATCTCGTGGAGGGCGGGGGCTCTCGCCTCACCTGGCTGAGCGCGGCGTAGTCCGGCTCTTCCGAACGCTCATTCTGGGCATTTGAACCTTCAACCAGCACTTTAGACAACGACACGGATGTCGGTGGTCGGCTCTAGTCTCATTAAAGATCGCGACACGCCGAATTCACTAGATGTTGTGGAATGACAGGAGTGTCATTCCGGTTATATAGTGAAGACCTCGCGGCACCTGCGGCGAACAAGACCACTACACAGAAGGAGGATCGAATGGACAACGACGACAACGTCGGCGGCTACGCAGTTCCCGTCGACCCGATGGATCTTCTGCAGTGCGACAGCTGCCAGTAGGCGCTTAACACTTCTTCAAGACCCCCCACAGAGCCCCGGACACCGCAGTTGGTGCCCGGGGTTTTGCGTTGCCGGGCGCACGAGAGGGCCGAAGCTAGAATCGGTGCGTGCCAGTGAACCCCGAACTCCAGGGCCGTGCCTTCGCGCCGACGGCCCCCTACCTCGTCGGGCGCGAGAAGGTGCGCGAGTTCTCCCGCGCCGTCTTCGCCACGAGCCCCATCAACAACGACGTGGATGCCGCACGGGCTGCCGGGTACGCCGACATCGTCGCGCCGCCCACCTTCGCCATCGTGCTGCAGCAGGCGACGCTCGACCAGCTCGTGAGCGCACCCGACAGCGGCATCGACATGACGCACATCGTGCACGGCGAGCAGCGCTTCGCCTACACCCGGCCGATCGTCGCCGGCGACGAGCTGACCGCGACCCTGGCCGTCACGAGCATCAAGACCCTCGGCGGCAACGCGATGGTGACGGCAGAGACGGCGATCTCCGATACCGAGGGACAGCACGTGGTCACGGCGACATCCGTGCTCGTGGTCAGGGGTGACGCATGAGCGCCCTGAGCGTCGGCGACATCGTCGCAGAGCAGACCTTCGAGCTCAGCCGCGACTCCCTCGTGCGATACGCGGGGGCCTCCGGCGACTTCAACTCGATCCACTACCGCGACGATGTTGCGGCGAGCGTCGGGCTGCCCGGCGTTCTGGCGCACGGGATGCTGACGATGGGGCTCGCCATCCAGCCGGTCGTCGATTGGATCGGCGACAGTGCCAAGGTGCTCGAGTACGGCGTGCGGTTCACCCGACCCGTCGTCGTCGACCCCGTGCTCGGGCAGACCGTCACTGTCGTTGCGAAGGTCGGTGCCCTCGAGGATGGCATCGCCCGTATCGACCTCACCGTCACTGTCAACGGAGAGACCGTACTCGGAAAGGCGCAGGCGCGGGTTGCAGTTTCGTGACCTGACGACGATGCGGGTGGGCGGGCCCGCCTACCACTTCGTCGAGGCGAACTCGGAGAGCGAGCTCGTCGCTGCCGCGCACGAGGCCTGGAGCGGCCACGAGGAGTGGCTGCTGCTCGGCGGCGGATCCAATCTCGTCGTCGCCGACGATGGATTCGACGGAACGGTCATCCGGGTGGCGAGCCGCGGCATCGAGCGGCTGCCAACCGCGCCGGGAACCGTGCGGCTGCGGGTGCAGGCGGGCGAGCCATGGGACGCGCTCGTGGCCCATGCCGTCGAGAACGGCTGGGCGGGTATCGAGGCGCTCAGCGGAATTCCCGGATCGAGCGGTGCAGCTCCGGTGCAGAACATCGGCGCCTACGGCCAGGAGCTCTCTGACGCGCTCGCCGCGATCGACTTTCTCGACTACCTCGACGGAGACCTGCAGCGGCTGCACGCCGCAGACCTCGAGCTCGACTACCGCACCTCGGCGATCAAGCAGGGTCGCCAGGGCGTCGTGGTGGCGATCGAGCTCGACCTGCTCGACACGGGCGACGGCCTCAGCGCCCCCATCGCCTACGACCAGCTCGCGACGGCGCTCGGCGTGCCCATCGGATCCCGCGTGCCGCTGGGCCAGGTGCGCGACACCGTGCTCGCGCTGCGGGCATCGAAGGGCATGGTGCTCGACGCCGCTGACCCCGACTCGGTGAGCTGCGGGTCGTTCTTCACCAACCCGATCGTCGGCGAGAACTTCGCGAGAACCCTGCCCGACGGCGCTCCGCGCTGGCCGATGGAGTCGGAGCCAGCCGATGTCGTCGTGCCGCTCGGCGAGGAGCCGGCGCTGCCGCCGCAGCGCAGCGACCACCGGGTCAAGCTCAGTGCGGCCTGGCTCATCGAGCGCGCTGGCATCGGGCGCGGCTTCGCCCTGCCCGGCTCCCGGGCCGCGGTGTCGAGCAAGCACACGCTCGCGATCACGAACCGTGGCGACGCGACAGCGGCGGAGGTTGCGGAGCTGGCCCGGTTCATCCAGACCCGGGTGTTCTCCGAGTTCGGCGTTCGGCTGCAGGCAGAGCCGAATCTCGTCGGGCTCGAGCTCTAGACAGCCGACTCCACCCCGCAACTGGGGGCGCGAGGGGGGTGGTCAATAACGCGATACAACGTAGCGTTAGAGGGACCGTCCCGATTCTGGAGCTTCATGCCTCGCCTGCGCCGCCTCTCTGCCCTCGCCATCGCCACCATCCTTCTCGCGGGTCTTGCGACGCCAACGGCGGCCCTGGCAGGAGACTGCCCCGACGGCGGCGACACCTGCGGCGGCGGTGGCGGTGGGGGCGGCGGCCCGACCACAGTGACCAGCGTGATCATCAATGCCCCGGCGGCAGCTCCCTACACCCGGGTGCTTGTCGGAGCGAGCATGAACCCCGCGTACTCCTACGGCCCGCTCACCATCACGGTCGGAGGTAGCTCACAGACCTCGCTGATTGCCGGCGGGGAGTTTGTCGGCAATTTCGGACTGAGCAGCACGCTCGTCGGCCAGTCAGTCGCGGTAAGCGCGGACTTCTCCGGCGACGGCCACACCTACCTGCCGTCCTCTGCCGTTGGCAACCCGATCTACCTCTACGGCAGCTCCTCAGTGAACGGCGTGGTCGCCATGAACGGGGCGCGTGTGCCAGGAGTGACCGTCGCGCTCGTCGACAGCTCCGATGCCGTCGTGACGAGCACGACAGCGAACTCCCTCGGTGAGTACACCCTCGGCGTCACTCCCGTGACGGAGGCAGATGCACGGAAGACGTACGCAATCCGGGCGACCATCGGAGGTGCCAAGTACTACTTCAACTCCTCCGTCGCGGTCTCCTCGATCGCCAGCGCCACCTTCTCTGGCCCGACGCAGTGGATGCCGGGCACCACCCGAAGCATCATCGGCGCCTCTGCCCCGGTGTGGCCAACCTCGTCGCTTCGCACCCCTGGCGTCGGCGTTGCCTTCTCCACCTTCCTCGGTGCGACGAGCAACGTGCCGGTGACGTACTCGATCGCCAGCGGCACTCTGCCCACCGGGCTCTCGCTGAACAGCTCGACCGGCGAGGTCTCTGGCACCGTAACGGAGTTCGGCAACCAGACGGTGGTCTTCACGGCGAGCAACGGATACGCCACCACCGACGGCAGCGTCAGCTTCCGCACCGACGGCGTGACGGCGGTGTCGCTGTCGACCCTTCCCGTCGCGCCGTACACCGGGTTCACGGGCACAGTGACCGTCACGAGCGCTGCGGGCACCCCGCCCGGCTCTGTGCAGGTTCTCAACTACCCGTGGCAGGCCCTCGTGAACGGCAGCGCGACCTTCAGTCTCGCCGGCGTGGAGCAGTGGATCGGCACCACCGCGACGTACACGACCAACTACTCCCCGACCTCCCGGTCTGGCTACCTCTCGGCAACAGCGTCGCCCGGCATCTACATCTACGGCTCAGAGAGCGTGAGCGGCACGTTCATCCAGAACGGTGTCGCGACTGCCGGCGCGACCATCGAACTCGAGACGACATCCGGTGCGATCGTCGACTCGACGACGACCGATGCGTCGGGTCGCTACACACTCGCCGTCACGACCCCGACGACCCTGACCGAGGCCCAGGCCACCTATCGCATCAAGGCGACGACCCCCGGCGGTCACGCGACCGGATACTTCGTCTCCGGGTCGACCCAGACCAGCGCGACCGGAACCACCGCGACGGCGAGCCTCACCGGCCCGACCCAGTGGCGGCCGGGATCGAACACGCAGACCTTCTACATGATCACCAACCCGGTGCTCACCGACGTCACCCTCGCCACCCCGCGGGTTGGCTCGGCGTACTCCGATGGAATCTCGGCATCTGATCCGTCGACGATCTACTACGGCATCTACGCCGGCGCACTCCCCGCCGGCCTGTCGCTCAACATCTACACGGGCGGCATCTCTGGCATCCCGACCTCGACCGCCCCCGCGACCTTCACTATCCGCGTCTACACGGCGCCGTGGCAGTTCGGGGCGACGGAGAAGCAGTTCACCATCACGCCGCTGCGCGCGGGAATCGTGCCGGCCTTCACCGACGAGACGATCGGCACCATCACCACCGGTGTCGCCGTTGCCGACGGCGTCGTGGCCGACGGAGACCCCGACATCACCTACTCTGTGCACGATGGCGCACTCCCCGTCGGTCTCGAGCTCGACCCGACGACCGGCGCGGTCACCGGAACGACAGACTCCGACGCGTCCTTCAGCGTGACCATCCGTGCCACGAACGAGTTCGGCTTCGACACGACGACCATCGTCGGCACGCCGCTGCGGTCGACGAGCTCGTGGCTCGGCGCGCCGGCGACGGCTGCATTCGACCACATCCCCGTCGACGTCGTCGTGTCGAGCGACTTCGGCACACCGACCGGTGACGTCACGCTCACGGTGCTCGGCAGCTCCGACACCACATCCCTCGACGGGGGAGCGGCCGACTGGACGCTCGTCTCGCCGACCGACATGCTGATCGGGTTCACCCTTCCCATGAGCCTGGCCTTCGAAGGGGACGAGCGCTACGCCGCGTCATCCGCATCCGGGTCGACCTACCTCTACGGATCCGACACCGTGACGGGCACGCTCACCGAGAACGGCGAGCCGGTCAGCGGCGCGACCGTTCGGGTCATGGATGGCGCGACCGTCGTCGCCTCCGACCTCACCGACGCCGACGGCCGCTACTCGATCACCGTCGACGCCAGCACGCTGAGCCGTGCCACGGCGCTCTACCGCATCTCGGCGACGACAACCGAGGGGGTCGTCACCTGGTTCGCGCAGGGCTCGCTCGCGACCGACGCGACGCCGACATCTCTCGCGGCGACCGCATCCGGGCCAACCCAGTGGTACCCCGGTGTCGACCGCGACCTGCACATCACCTCCGCCCCGGTGTGGACGGATGCTGCCCTCGCCACCCCGCGCCAGGGCTCTGCGTACAGCGACGGCGTCACCGCTGAGTCCGCGGGGGGAACGCTCGCGTACGAGGTCTCCACCGGCGCCCTGCCGAGCGGCCTCGGCATCGACGGTGCAACGGGCGCCATCACTGGCACCCCGACCGACATGGTCGAGGCGACCTTCAGCGTGCGCGCGTTCACCGACTACGGCTCGGTGACGACGAGCTTCACGCTGAGCCCGCTGCGCCCCGGTATCGTGCCGACGTTCACCGACGACACCATCGGCGAGTTCGACGTCGCCGTGCCGTTCGTCGATGCCGTCGCGGCGACGGGTGACCCGACCATCGAGTACTCGCTCATCGGAATCGTGCCGGCCGGCATCACCATCGACAGCAGCACGGGCGAGCTGTCTGGCACGCCGCAGTACAACGGTCCGTTCGAGTTCACCGTGCGCGCAGAGAACGAGTTCGGCTACGCCGACGCCGAGTTCGAGGGCTGGGTGGATGCCGTCGGCGTCGCCGACCTCGAACTCGGGTTCACGCCAGGGGCGACGATCGGCGCCTCCACCATGACGATCGAGGCCGACGGGCTGCTGCTCGACTCCGAGTACACGCTGACGATGTTCTCGACGCCGCGCGTGCTCTTCGCCGGCACGGTCGGGGAGTTCCGCTCGTTCAGCCACACGGTCTCCCTGCCGGCCGACACCCCGGTCGGGGCTCACCGCCTCGAGCTGCGTGCCGTTGCCTCCGACGGCACCGTGCTGACGGCGAGCGCCTACTTCACGCTGGGGGAGAACGGACGGATCGGCGCGGTCTCCTACAACGGCCCGCTCACCTTCACGCCGGCTGCGACCGGCGCCCTCGCCGCCGCGGGAACCGACTCCCAGCTGCCGCTCGCCGCCGGCTCGCTGCTGCTGCTCGTCGGTCTCGTGCTGCTGCGCCGTCGTCGGGCAGCCGTCTGAGCGACGCCGGGCGTACAGTCGGGTCATGACACCCGATGACGCCGCCCGGCAGCTCGGGGTCGCCGTGGGTGCGACAGCTGGCGAGATCGAGGCTGCCTACGTGCGGCTGGCGCGGCAGACGCATCCCGACCGCCTTGTCGGGGCGAGCCCTGAGCAGCTCGCCGACGCATCCGCCGCGTTCATCCGGGTGTCGGATGCGCGACTCGTGCTGCTTCGGGTGCGGTCGATGCACCTCGGCGCCGCGGCCGTGCGACCGCCCAGCCCGTGGCCGCTGCGCGTCTGGACGGCCCTGCTCCTGCCGGGAACGGCCATCACCCTCGGGGGTGCCGGCATCGCGTACCCGTTCGCCCTTGCCGTGCTGCCGTTGGTGGCGGTCGTGGTGGTGCTGGCGATCACCGGGCGCCGCTGGGCCTTCTCGCTCAGCGTCGCTCTCGGCCTCGCGTTCGCGGCAACCACCGTCGTGGTCGCGACCTTCGGTGGCCTGCTGGCGCTCGGCCTGCTGCAGGTGCCGGTGATGGCGATCCTCATCCTGCGCACGCCCCGACGAACCCAGCTAGAGCAGACCTAGTTCCATCGCCTTTGTCACGGCGCGGGTGCGGTCGCTCACCTCGAGCTTCTCGAAGGCGTGCAGCAGGTGGGTCTTCACCGTCGCCTCACTGAGGAAGAGCTGCCTGGCGATCTGCGGGTTGCTGTTGCCCTTGGCGACGAGCGCGAGCACCTCTGTCTCCCGCGCGCTGAGGCTCACGACGGGCCGCTTGACGCGGTTGACGAGCATGGCGGCGATCGATGGGGCGAGGGCGACCTCCCCGCGGGCGACGCTGCGGATGCCGGCCAGAATCTCCTCCTGCGGCGCCGCCTTGAGCAGGTAGCCGCTCGCCCCCGCCTCGATCGCGCTGAGGATTCTCGTGTCTGACTCATAGGTGGTCAGCACGACGATCCTGATATTCGGGCGGGCAGCGAGGATGCGCGCTGTCGCCTCGTCGCCGTCGATGCCGGGCATGCGCAGGTCCATGAGCACGAGCTGCGGCTCGAGCTCTATGGCGCGGTCGACGGCCTCGAGCCCGGTCGTCGCCTCGCCGACCACCTCCATGTCGTCGGCGGACTGCAGCAGGGCGACGATGCCGCCACGCACGATGGGGTGGTCGTCGGCGACGAGCACGGTGATCATGCGTCTCCATCCTTCGGAAGCGTGACGACAAGGGTGGTGCCGTCGCCGCCGCTCTCTATGTCGAGGGTGCCGCCGACGAGCGCCAGCCGCTCGCGCATGCCGCTGAGCCCGTAGCCGTCGCGCGGGGCATCGAGCTCGAACCCCGCGCCGTTGTCGCTGACGCGCAGGCTGCGCTCGTCGCTCGAGACGACAAGGCGAATGGATGCCCTACTCGCCCCAGAATGCTTGCGAACGTTGGCGAGGCCCTCCTGCGCGCACCGCAGCAGCACCACCTCGAGGTCGCGGTCGAGCGTCAGCTGCACCTCGCACGTCACCTCCACGAACAGGGACGTCTCGCGCTAGAACCGCTCCCTGAGCCGTTCGAGCGCCGCACCGATTCCGCTGCCGTCGAGGGAGGGCGGTGCGCTCGAGGCGACGAGCGCTCGAGTCTCGGCGAGGGCCGTGCGGGCTCCGTCCTCCAGCACGGCGAGCTGCACGCCGGCCGCCGCAGTGTCGCCCGCGGCGAGCTCCCGGCTCGCCCGCTGCGCGATGAGCACGAGGCCGGTGAGGTCTTGCGCGATCGTGTCGTGGATCTCCCGGGCCAGGCGCTCCCGCTCGCTCGTCACTCCGGCATCCCTGCTGAGAGCGGCGAGCTGCTGCTGGGTGTCGCGCAACTGGTCGAGGAGCGCCTGCTTCTCTGTGCTGCGCCGCTCGATCGCGGTGATCCAGAGGCCGAGGGAGATGCTGAATGCCAGCGAGAACGCCTCGATGGCTATTGCCTGCAGCAGTGCGCCGGAGTCTGCCCCGAGCGAGAAGAACATGGCGATGCCCGCCAGCACCGCGAAGGCGATGTTGGCGGCGATCGCCCGCCGGAGACCGCGGATCGCCGACCAGATGATCGGGAAGATGATGGTCTGCATCGTCGTGAACGTCGGGCTGGCCCAGACCGCGAGAGGACCGAGCACGAGGCACATCGCGACGACGAAGACCGCCGCCCTCCTGCTGTGCTCGAACCGCCAGCCGTAGGCGATCCAGCCCGCGAGAAACAGCGCGAGCACGCCGAGCCCGAACGCCGTTCGCGGCGTGACGCCCTGGGTGCCGACGACGATGCCGCTGAGCACAACGGAGACGGCGACGACCCCGAGGTGCCACAGTCGCATCTCTCGCATCTAGCTATCCTTGCGGATCCAGCGGAACGTGACCCTGGCCAGCACGAGACCGACCACGAGCCAGATCACCAGCGCGATCGCCACCCCCTCGACGTTCCAGACCTCGCCAGCCTCGAGCACCTCGAAGTTCTCTGGAAGGAACACGGAGCGCATGCCCTGCGCCATCCACTTGAGCGGGAAGACGCTCGCAACGTTCTGCAGCCATTCCGGCAGGCTGGTGAACTGCAGGTAGACACCGGAGATGAACTGCAGCACAAGGGTGATCGGGATGATGACCGCGGTCGCGCTCTTACCGCTTCGTGGCAGACCGCTGAGCCCGATACCGAGAACAGCGGATGTCACGACGCCGAGCAGGAACACCCAGGCGAACGTGAACCACCGCTCCGGCTCCGTCGGCAGCTGCACCCGGAAGACGAGTGCCGCGACCGCGATGAGCAGTGCCGCCTGCAGGATGCCCGTCACGAGCACCGCCCCGATCTTGCCCATGAAGTAGCTGACGACCGGAAGGGGGGTGCCGGCGAAGCGCTTGAGGGTGCCGTCCGACTTCTCCATGGCGATGTCGATCGCGAGGTTCTGCAGTCCGCTGAGCAGGAGGCCGGCGGCGAGCATGGCTGGCAGGTAGAAGGCGGCGGCGCTCACGTCGTTGCCGTCGGCATCCTGTCCGAAGTTGCCCTCGCTGAAGGCGACGGAGAAGATCGTCAGCATGACGAGGGGGAAGAGGAAGGTGAAGAAGACGCTGTCGCCCTGGCGGAAGTAGGTCTTCACCTCGTAGCGGACGCGGCTGGCGCCGAGGGCGATCGTGCTCATACTGCTACTCCTTCTGAGTTCGATGCCGAGTGCTTCTCGATGAGGTGGAGGTAGACGTCTTCGAGGCTCGGCCGGTAGACCTCGAGCCCCTCTGGCTCGCCGAGGCGGGCGACGACGGCACCGGGAGTGGTCGTCCTCTCCTCGTGCAGCATGCCGTCCTGGCGCCAGCGCACGATCGGAACCCGGGACTCTGCTCCGCCGATCTCGTCGATACGGCCGATCGCGACGAGCGAGCCGCCCGCGATGATGCCGGCACGGTCGCCCAGCTGGGCTGCCTCGTCCAGGTAGTGGGTGGTCAGCAGGATCGTCGTGCCCTCGGCCTTGAGGCTGGCGATGAGCCCCCAGAACGACCGTCGGGCCTCGGGGTCGAAGCCGGTGGTCGGCTCGTCGAGGAAGAGCAGCTCCGGGTTTCCGATGATCCCGAGAGCGACGTCGACGCGTCGCTGCTGGCCACCGCTGAGCTTGCGGATCAGCGTGTTCTGCTTGCTCTCGAGGCCGACCGACGCGATGACCTCGTCGACCCCGCGGGGGTTCGGGTAGAAGCCGGCGAAATGCGTGAGCTGCTCCCGCACGGTCACGTTGCCGCTCTCGCCCGTGGACTGCAGCACGATGCCGAGCCGCGACTTCCAGTCGAGACCGCCCGTGCCGGGGTCGACGCCGAGCACCGTCGCTTCTCCGCTCGTGCGGTCGCGGTATCCCTCGAGGATCTCGATGGTCGTCGACTTTCCCGCGCCATTCGGGCCGAGAAGGGCGAAGGTCTCTCCACGCTGGATGTCGAAGGTCACGCCGTCGAGGGCGGTGAAGCCGCCGTAGTTCTTGCGCAGGTCGCGCACGCTCACCACTGGGTCAATTGCTGTCATGCACCCATGGTGGCGGGGGGGGGGGGGGGGGGGGGGGGGGGGGGGGGGGGGGGGGGGGGGGGGGGGGGGGGGGGGGGGGGGGGGGGGGGGGGGGGGGGGGGGGATGGTCGTGTTGC